>DATHQQ010000047.1:0-3488 GCA_035482595.1 Verrucomicrobiia bacterium | reverse complement strand
CACACCTCCGGAAAGATGCGGAAGAATCGAATTCGCGTCCTCGCCGGCGATCGCGTGAATGTGGAAATGACGCCCTATGACTTGACCAAGGGTCGCATCACCTTCCGCTTCAAGTAGCCGGACCGCCCTGGTTTGGCCGCGCCTTCGGCCCCCGCTCCGCTGGTTCTTGCATCCGCCTCCCCGAGGCGGCTCGATCTTCTGCGCCAGATCGGATTGGAGCCGGCCTTCGTGGATCCTGCCCAGCTGGATGAGACGCCTCTGCCGCGGGAGCAGCCCGCAGCCCATGCCAAGCGCCTGGCGGCCGCCAAGGCCGATGCCGTGCTGCCGCGCCACCCGGGCGCCTTTCTGTTGGCGGCCGATACGGTGGTCGCCTGCGGCCGGCGCATCCTGCCCAAGGCCGAGGACGAGGAGACGGCGGCGCGCTGCCTGTCGCTGCTCTCGGGCCGGCGCCATCGCGTGCTGGGGGCGGTGGAAGTGGCCGCCCCCGACGGGCGGCGGCTGCGCCGCCTGGTCATGACGGCGGTTGCCTTCAAGCGCCTGTCGAAGAGCGAGATCGAGCGCTATCTCGCCAGCGGCGAATGGCGCGGCAAGGCGGGTGGCTATGCCATCCAGGGCTTGGCCGCGGCCTTCATTCCCTGGATCAATGGCTCCTATCCCAATGTCGTGGGCCTGCCCTTGGCCGAGGTCTGGGCCATGCTCCAGGGCCTGGGGTTCCGGCGATGAGGCGCCTCCTGGTCGCCGCCGAACGGCCGCCGCTGCGCGCCGCCTTGATCGACAAGGAGGGCCGGCTCGAGGGATTCTGGAAATTTGCCGCCGGCCGCGACAGCCTGATCGGCGATCGCTTCCTGGGCCGGGTGCGGACCATCGATCGCTCGATCGACGCGGCCTATGTCGATGTCGGGCTGGAGCGGCCGGGCTTCCTGCCCTTCGATCGTTGCCCCCGTCCCCCTGTCGAGGGCCAGGCGATCCTGGTCGCGGTGACCCGCGACCCGGTGCCGGGCAAGGGCGTGCGGCTCACGGCGCGGCTGGAGGAGGGGGTGGCCGCACCCGCCGGGGCGCGGCCGCCGCTGCGGCTGACCGGCGACCGGCCGCTGCCGCGGCTGGTCCATAAGGTCGGCCATGACATCGATGTCGTCGTCGATGCGCGCCGCCCCGCCGAGGAGTTGAACGTGCTGGCGGCCGCCAGCGGTGCCTTCCGTGTCATGCACATGCCGCAGCGCGATTGGCCGGCAAGCATGGCGGAGATCGAGGCGGAGGCGATGAGCGCGACGGAGCCGCGGGTCGAGCTCGCCTCCGGGGGGTGGCTTCTGTTCGAGCCCTGCTGGGCCCTGACGGTGGTGGACGTCAACAGCGGTGCCGCCCAGGCGGCCAGCGGCGAAAAGACCTGGCTCAAGACCAATATCGAGGCGGCGGGGGAGATCGCCCGTCAGCTCCGTCTGCGCAACATCGGCGGCATCGTGGTCGTCGATTTCATCGATCTGAAATCGCCCGATCATCGCCGCGAGGTCACCGATGCGCTCCGCGCCGCGGTGAAGAACGATTGGGAGCCCTGCTGGGTCGGCACGATGTCGCGGCTGGGGCTGGTGGAGATGAGCCGCCGTCGCTCGGGACCGCCGCTATCGGATATGCTGAAGCCGGCTTCCTCATGAACGCCAAGCTCATCGATCTCACCGCCCGGCGCCGGACGAAGAAGCGGGGCTGCCCCATCTGCGGAAAGCCGATCCAGGACAAATTCAGGCCGTTCTGCTCCGCGCATTGCCGCCGCGTCGATCTCGAGCGCTGGCACAAGGAGGCCTATCGCGTGCCTTCGGAAGAGGCGCCCGATGTCGAGCCCGTGAGACGGGAAGACGAGGAGTGACGCGTCCGCTCAGCTCTTGATCCGGGCCATGGCCGGATCGTAGAGGGGGGCCAGATGGATCTCGGCGGGCACCCGCTCGCTGGCTACCTCCAACTCGTACCGGCCGCTCTTCAGCCAATCGGTCGCCACGCCCTCGGCCCGGCGGACATAGCCATAGCCGATGTTCTTCTCAACGGTATAACCCCAGCCGCCGCCCGTGAGCCAGCCGACCTGCTGGCCGTCGCGAAAGATCGTCTCGCGCCCCAGCAGGATGACCGCGGGATCGGCGATGGTGAAGCAGGCGAGGCGCTTGGCCAGGGGCTTTCCCGCCTGGGCCGCCATCGCCTCGCGGCCGAGGAAGGGCGTGTTCTGCTTCAGCTTCACCGCCCAGCCGAGGCCAGCCTCCAGCGGTGTATGGTCGGGGCCGATATCCGAGCCCCAGGCGCGATAGCCCTTCTCCAGCCGCAGGGATTCGATGGCCCGATAGCCGGCATTGGCGATGCCATGGGGCTGACCGGCTTCCATCAGCCCCCGATAGACGGCCGCCATCGCCTCGACGGGCACATGCAGCTCCCAGCCGAGCTCGCCGACATAGGTCACCCGCAGCGCCCGGACGGGGGCGCCCGCGATCATGATCCCCCGCCAGCTTCCGAAGGGGAAACCGGCATTGCTTAGATCGTCCTCGGCGACTTTCGCCAGGACCTCGCGGGACCGCGGGCCCATGAGGGAAAGCACGCCATAGGCCGAGGTCACATCGATGAGCCGCGCCTCGAGCCCGCTCGGGATATTCGCCTGAATCCAGGCGAAGTCATGGGTGGCGAAGCCGGTGCCGGTGACGATGTAGTAACTGTCCTCCGCCAGGCGTGAGACGGTGACATCGCATTCGATACCGCCGCGCCGGTTCAGCATCTGGGTATAGACGAGGCTGCCCGCCGGGCCTGACACGTCGTTGGCGGCGATCCAGGACAGCGCCGCCTCGGCATCACGTCCCACCAGGACGAATTTGGCGAAGGAGGTCTGGTCGAAGACCGCGACCCGCTCCCGTGCCGCGCGATGCTCGGTGCCGACGGCATCGAACCAGTTCTGCCGTCCGTAGCTGTAGATATCCTTGGCCGGCATGCCCGGTGGGGCGAACCAATTGGGCCGCTCCCAGCCAAGCTTGGAGCCGAAGCAGGCGCCCTCGGCCTTGAGTCGCTCATAGAGCGGGGAGACGCGCAAGGGCCGCCCGCTCTCATATTCCTCATGGGGCCAGGCCATGGTGTAGTGCTTGCCATAGGCCTCCAGCGTGCGGGCCAGCACCCAGCGCCGGTCGCGGTGGAGCTGGCCGAAGCGCCGGATATCCACGGGCCAGAGATCCATCGGCGCCTCGCCGCCGGCGATCCATTCGGCGAGCGCCCGGCCGGCGCCGCCGGCGCTCGCGATGCCGAAGGCATTGAAGCCGGCGCCGACATAGAACTGGCTCAGCTCCGGTGCCTCGCCGAGGATGAAATTCCCATCGGGCGTGAAGGATTCCGGCCCGTTGATGAAGCGCTTGATGCCCGCCGTCTCCAGTGCCGGCACGCGGGCCAGCGCCTCGGTCATCAGCGGCTCGAAATGATCCTGGTCGGAATCCAGCAGCGCGAAATGGAAGCCCTCGGGAATGCCGGTCAGC
>DATHQQ010000046.1:0-16656 GCA_035482595.1 Verrucomicrobiia bacterium | reverse complement strand
GAGGGAACGCCGCCGACCACGTAGTTGATCGCGAGGGAAGAGCTGCCGGGCTGGTTGAAGTCGACCGTCTCGTTGCGCGCCGTGGAGAAGGTCTGCCAGTTGATCGTGATCACCTGGCTCGTCTGATTGATGGTGGTTGTGGCACCGCCATAGTTGATGCTGCCGGCGCCGCCGGTGACCTGCCCCCCCGTCGGGCCTGCCTCCGCGATCCCGCCGCCGCCCAGCAGAACCAGGCCGCTGAACAGCACCATCAGGCAGCAGGACACTTCTTGACGCTTCTTGTTCCGCCACCGCTTCCAGCGGAACTCGACCCGTCCGTCGCGAAGGTGCAGATTGCCGAACATATTCATACCCCCCGGCGCATTTCTGTCGGCGACTCCAACACCGAAAACGCCGCCGCCGACCCGAGTCCGGCAGCCGGGCGCCGTTAGGGCAAAAAAGTAGCACGGGTTGCGGCGCAATTCCTTAAGGAAAGTGCTATAATTTAGGAAAGTGTTATTATTCGTCTGCGGTGGGGGAAAGCGCGAAGCCTGCGCCGTGAGCATGTGCGTCGTCAGGAGCAACCAATGCGTGCGTTTATGCGGCTCGCCCTATGTTGCAGCGCAGCAATTGTGGCGCTGTCAGCCTCGACAGCCATTGCCGACCAGCAGATCGGCAATGTCGTCCAAAAGGACTTCAATGGGGCCAAGGGACTGCGAGTCGCCTCGACCAGCGCCGACGATCTCCTGTTCAACCACGACGTCTTTGCCGGGGAAACCGTCAAGACTTCGAGCGGCGCCTCGACCGTGATCCGCTTCCAGGACCAGACCCAGATCCAGGTTGGCGCCAATTCATCCATCGTGCTGGACAAGTTCGTCTACGACCCGGCGTCCGGCACCGGCGACGCGGCGATCAAATTCGGCACCGGCGTCTTCCGCTTCATCACCGGCGACATCAAGAACAAGGACGCGGTAAAGCTGACCACGCCCACCACCTCGCTCACGATCCGGGGCACGAAATTCGTCCTCGCGGTTGCCGCCGACGGTACGACCACGGTGGGCGTGCTGGAAGGCGTGGTCGAGGTCGCCCCCTGCGGCGGCAACCAGCCGGTCAACGAGAACAACGGCCAGGCCGTCCAGGTCAAGCCGGACTGCAAATCCCACTCGGTCTCGCTGGGGAGCGTGACGACGGATGTCGCCACCTCTACCGACTATGACGTCAGCCAGAATGGAACCGGAGGCACTGCGCCGGACGTCGGCGGAACCTCGGACTCCCCCAACAATGGCGAGAGCCACGGCGCCCCCAGCAAGGGGGCCGGTGGCGGCAGCAATGGCGGCGGAGGTAGCGGCGGCGGCGGTAGCGGCGGCGGTGGATTCGGCGGCGGCGGCAGCCATACCGACCACTAGATCGTCTCCAACTCGACCGTTATTGCGCGCCCGGCTCAGGCTGGCAATTGGCCGCGATGTCGCCGGCGATGGCTTCGGCAAATTTCTTCGCCCCGGCGGCGCTGAAATGCCCCTGGTCGACGAAATCGGAATTCTGCCAGGCCACCGATAGCGGCTTGTCCAGGAACAGCGTTCCCGTCTCCTTGGCGACAGCCGCAAGATCCTGGTTGAGCGCCTGCATCACGGTCTTGACGTCCTTGTCCGGCACCAGGGGAATCCAACCGGAGCTGCCGGCCTCCTTGAATCGCGCATAATCCAGGACCTGGGGCACGAAGATCGACTTCACGCCGAAATGCCGGTCGATATCGGCGATCAGCCGCATGTTCTCGCTGAAGATCTGCGACAGCCGGGGATCGCTCTCGCCCGACATCCGACCCTGGGCCTGGCGCTCCGGCGTCGCAAATACCGACAGGATCATGCGCAGCAGCAGCATGTTGTTCTCGAGGAAGCCCGACCGGCGTCCCACGGCGAGATTGCCGATCTGGGACGGCAGCTGATAGTCGGAATAGTCGCTGCGCAGGTCCTTCACGTGGGCGGTGTGCAGATCGTTCCATCCGACGTAGTAGATGGCGCAGGCGGGCCGGCGATCGCGGAAAGCGAACAGGCTCTGGATCAGATTCTCCAGCGAGCTGTAGCCGGGCACGCCCAGGTTCTCCACGGCATAGTCCTTGCCGAGGAGCTTCGAAAGATCGCTGGGCCAGGTCGCGTCGTCGGCATTGCCGATGTCATAGGTCGTCGAGCCGCCGAGAGCGGCGATCAGGGTCGGGTTAGGCGACTTGCCCTCGTTCCAGGTGCGGCGATGGTGGTCCTCGTCATGGGTGACGGGCCCGTAAGTCCCGGGATGCGGTACGCCCACCAGAAGAGGATGGGGCTCGAAGCGCGTCAGCAGAACGGGGGAGATCGGGTGATAGAACCACCCGTTGTGGGCATAGAAGTAGACATGCGCGGCGCCCTCCGCCGCGATCAGCAGCAGCACATAGAGCGCCAGAAACTGGGTTCGCCGCATCAGCGCCAGCAGGCCGCCCACCAAGGCGATCGCGGCCCAGAAACCGAGATAGACAAAGCTCGCCTGACGCTGCAGCTCGAAATAGATGTCGTCGGGCCGGGCCGGCCGCAGGACGAGATAGAGCGCGATCAGGCCCAGGCCCGCCAGGACGAGCAGGCAGCCCGCCAGCAGGACCCGCTGGAACCAGCGCTCTCCCGCTTCGCCTTTCGATCGGCCGAAACCAGCCATCTTGCTTCCTTCCCCTTCTCGCTTACGGCGCCGCTGCAGCGGTCGGGTGTAGCATGGCTTCGGCGATCTGGGTTGCCAGGATGCGATGGCCCGCGGCATTCAGATGGCCGACATCGATGAAGACATCCTCGGTCTTGGCCCGAAAACCCCCCGAGAGATCGACGGCTTCCACGCCCTTTTGGCGCAACGCCGCGCTTTCCCTGGCGAGCGCCTGCTGCGCATCGCCGGCGATCGCACCCAGCCCCGGCCATTCCGATTCCGTCAGGTCATGCACATAGGCGACATCGGGCGTCGGATGATCGAAAGGCGAGCTGTAGGGCGAGGGCTGCAGGATCGACATGAAGCGTGCGCCCTTGGCCTTCGACATCTCCGCCATGGCGAGCTGATTGTCGTACCAGGCCGCCGCCGTCGCCGCCGTCAACTGGGCGACCCGGGCGGGCTTCAGCAGAAAGGGCGGCGCCTGCTTGGCATGGCTGGTCTCGGCGGCGGCCGAGGCGCGGGCCAGGATCCAGTGATAGATGTTGAGCGGCAGGAACCGATGCAGCATGCCGCGGAGCCCGCTGCGGGATTCGAGGAAGGCTGCGGGGGCCCCCGGCCTCGCCTGATAGACGCCATCGACGATATCCATGCCGCCGCCGAAGGAGATGACGATATCGGGCTTCAGCCCGCGGTCGAATTCATAGGCTAGGCGGTCGCGCTCCTGCAGGGAATCGGCGGCGAAGACGCCCGCATTGTAGACGACGTAGCCATGGGCGGGATCGAGCTCGCCCAACCGGGCCGAGAGCAGGCTCGCCAAGGTCTGGTCGTCCGGTACCTCGGGGCCATAGACCGTCGAGCCGCCCAGGAGCAGCACGGTCACCACGGGCTTGCCGGCGCCGGCCGTGCCAAGGGGGGCACTAATCGTGCGGCGATAGAGATTCCCGGTCGGGTCCAGCCGATCGACGTTGAAGTATCGGCCGTGATACTCCGGCGGGGTGATCAGCCTGGTGCCGTAGATCTGGCGCCATTCGCCGGGCTCGCGCGCGACCTCCCGGAGGAAGCCGGGCGAGATATAGGGCTGGCCGCGATAGGCAGGCACATTGCCGGGATCGCGCGAGGCGGCGGTGATCAGGGGGGTGACGAGATAGCCGACCGCAATGTCGGCGGCAAGATAGAGGCCGGCCGTCACGGCCAGGATGATGATCACACGCAGAATCAGGCGCATCGACCCTCGATTTCCGCCACCAATGCTCCCTCCCGCAAGGTCCCGAGGCGCGGGACGGCGGCGAAGCCACCACAAGACACCGGATCAGGCAAGCGGATATCGCGGCCGGCCCCTTCAGCCCCTGTCCCATGCGGCAATATGGGGCGGAGCAGCCCCTTCATTTATGCGGCCATCTCGTCTAGTTTCGCCCCCCGGTTCGGCTGCGCCCTCTTCGTTCGCCCAGACTTTCGAGTCGCACGGGCCCGGGGAAATCGGCAGATAAACTACGAATGGTTGGTCAGCGATGAAGCGTAATCCCTTAAAGGAAGCATTACTCGGGCTCGTGACCCTGGTGGTCACGATCGTGATCCTCTACGGCGCCGCTGAAGTGGCCGTGCGACTCTTCGTCGACAACGGCATGAACTTCAACATCGAGATGTGGAAATACGCCCGGGATATCAAGCAGCGCTCCGCCGATCCGCTGATCGGCCATGAGCACCGGGGAGACGCCAAGTCCTTTCTCATGGGGGTCGATGTCGCCACCAATGCCGAAGGCCATCGCGACCGCGAGATTCCCGTCGAGCGCCAGCCGGGCGTAGGACGCATCGTCATGCTGGGCGACTCCTTCATCGAGGGCTGGGGCGTGCCTTTCGAGGACACGATCTCCAAGCGCCTGGAGAAGCTGTTCGACAAGGCCGGCGAGAAGGTCGAGGTGATGAACACCGGCGTCGGGAACTACAACACCATCATGGAGGTGGAGGCCTTCCTTACCCGTGACGCCAAGTTCAAGCCCGACATGGTGGTGCTGAACTACACCTTCAACGATGCGGAGCCGGTGCCGAGCTATGGCTCGACAGGCTTCCTGGCGCGCAATTCCGAAGCCGCCGTCTTCCTGGTCGGCGGCATGGACAGCCTGATGCGGCTGTTCGGCGAGAAGCAGACCTGGGACAAGTACTATCTCGGCCTCTACGACACGCCGGGCTGGGCTGCGGCCAAGGCGGCGATCCACAAGCTCGCGGACTACTGCCGCGCCAACAAGATCAAGCTCATGATCGTGAACTGGCCGGAGCTCCATGACGTCAACAACTACCGGCTGCAGAAGATCACCGATCTGCTGCATGGCGTCGCCGATGCCGAGAAGGTCCCGTTCGTGGATCTGCTGAATTCGGTGAAGGGCCAGGAGTCATCGAAGCTCTGGGTCACGGCACCCGATCCCCATCCCAACGCCTACGCCAACGAGCTCTATGCGAACTATCTCTTCCCCTTCCTGAAAGAAGAGATGGCGAAGCCGGGGTCCTAGCGCAACGGCGGTGCGGTCAGTTAACGCGCTCGACCTGCAGGCCGGCGCGTCGAAGCATCGCAATGAGGGATTGCGGGCCGACCAGATGGCCGGTGCCGACGACGACGAGATAAGTGCCGGGCTTGCCCATGATCGCTTGGATCTTCGGGACCCAGGCGGCGTTGCGATCGGTGATGAACTTCTTTTGCAGCTTGGGATCACCCTTGGTGACACCGTCGAAATAGGCAGCGAGATCGGCGACGTCGCCGCTGCTCCATGACTTGGTCAGACGGTCCATGACGATCTGCACCTGATCCTTTTCCGCCAGATCCTCCTTCAGCATCTGCGTCGCCTCCTGATCCGTCAGGGACGCAAATAGTGAAATTTGGAACTCCGCCGTCTCCAACCCCCCGGTGTGGATGCCCTTGGCCTGAGCGAGGGCGGCGACGGTCGCTTCGACGCCGACGTCCTCCTTGTAGCCGGCATCGAGGAAACTTACGGAAACATAGGTCACATCCGCGGTCCAGGGCTTGAAGGACCCGTAGATTTTTTCCTGCATGCCGTGCGCGCGGAACGCAGCACCCACCTCCGCATAAACCTCCGCCGGAAGATGGTTTCTCAGGGAATCGCCCTTCGCAAGGAAGCCATATCTCAGGACCAGCCCGCCGAGGAACAGCGGCTGCTGCTCTCCGGGGGGAACCTCCAGATAGATCGCCGTCGCGGACGAAATCTTTTGACGCAGGTTGTCATCGAGCCAGGATGTCCCCGGTTTGAGCGCATGGACAGAGCCGAAGATGTAGAGAGTCGTGCCGACGCCGGAGATCTTCCACAGCGCCGGGCCATGCCCCTCGGCGAAGACAGGCGCCGCCAACAGGACAACGGCCGCAAGAAGCGACGCGAACCAGCTGCGCATGATCGGATTGCCCTCCAAGGGGATGGCGAAGCCCGCTTCAAGGCGATACATAGCCCAGCTGAACGGGTGCGGCGACGTGAATTTGGATCGGAAGGTCTCAGGGCTGAGAGGCGCCTGGCGGCGCCAGCACCACCTGGGCGATCCTGTCGGCCAGCATCCCGTAGCCCGTGGCATTGAGGTGGCCCTGATCGACGAAGACGCCCACTGTCTTCGACTTCAGGGCCGCCGACAGATCGAGTGTATTGATCCCCGCTGCCGTCAGCTTCACCAGCGTCCCGGAGAGCGCGGCCTGCCCGCGTTGCAGCACCTCCGACAGCTTCGGCATCTGGGCCTCGGTATGGGCGCGGGCGAATTCCAGATCGTCGGTCTTGTGGTCGTAAGCGGTGCTGAAAGGGCTCGGCGGCAGGACGGCCAGAAACCGCGCCCCGTTGGCGGTTGCCGCCTTCGCCATCGCCTCCAGGTTCTCGGCATAGAGCCCCGCCGTCTTTTGGGTAAGTTCGGCGACCACCGGCGTCCTGGCGATATGGGGCGGAATCGTCTTGCGATGCTCTGCCACCGCCCTATCGTGAAACCACAGATAGACGAGCTGGGCGATATTGGTCGGCAGGACCTTGTGAAGGAATCCGCGGACGCCGGTACGCGCCAGCAACAGCGGCGCCGGCTGGCCCGGGCGGCCCTGATAGATGCCGTAGACGATGTCCAAGGGGCCATCGATCGCGATCACCATATAGGGCCTGAGACCCCGGCTCAGCTCATAGAGGACACGGTCGCGATCCTGAGCCGAATCGGCTGCGACGACCCCGGCGTTGTAGACGACGTAGCGGTGAGCGGGGTCCAGAATGTTGAGGCGCTGGGAGAGTTGGCTTGCGATCGTGCCGGCGTCGGGGACCTCGGGGCCGTACAGCGTCGAGCCGCCGACCACCAGCACCGCGCGCTCCGGCTTGCCGTTCGGCGCCGGATTTGGCGTCCGCCGATAGAGATTGCCCGTCGGCGGCAGCCTATCGATGTTGAAATAGGTCCCGTGATACTCGGGCGGCGTGACGAGATACTGGCCGGGAACCTGGCGCCACTCCCCGGGCTCGAGCGCCTTCTCCCGGATGAAATTCGCGTTCACATAGGGCTGGTTGCGATAGGCCGGAACCTCCCCGCCGTCGAGCGAGACATTGAGAGTTTCCGGACGCCACAGGCCGACAAGATAGTCCGCGATCGTGTAGATGCCGGCCGTGATCGCCAGCACCAGGATCGTCGTACGGAAGGCACGCATGCCTCCTTCCCCCTTTCAAGCCAGGACCGGGATTCGCCACCCCTGCCCCCGGTCGTCAGTCGCCACGGAAGAGCCTGGTACCGCTGCGACCTTGTTCGCGAATTCGCCCCTCAACCCCGCCCCTGCAGGCGCACGGGGTAATCCGCCCAGTCACGGCAGAGAGACGATCACAGGCGCCAGAATCGCTTGCGCGATCCTATCGGCCAGCATGCCATAGCCCGTGGCGTTGAGATGACCCTGATCGACGAAGACATCCACGGTCTTGGGCTTCAGGGCCGCGGATAGATCGAGCACCTCGACGCCCGGTGCCTTCAGCTTGGTCAGCGCCGCGGACAGTGCGACCTGGCCCCGCTGCAGCACGCCGGTCACCTTCGGCATCTGGGCCTCGGCAATGGCGCGGGCATAGTCCAGATCCTTGGTCTTGTGGTCATAGGGCGTACTGAAGGGGCTCGGCGGCAGGACAGCCAGAAACCGCGCGCCCGCCGCGTTCTTCGCCATTGCTTGCAGGTTCTTGATATAGAGGTCCGCCGTCATCTGGGTAAGGTCGACCGTGACCGGCGGGCTGGCGAGCTGAGCCGGGGCCACCTTCCGATGTTGCGCAACCGCGCGATCGTGAAACCACAGATGGACGAGTTGGGCGATATTGGTCGGCAGGTATTCGTGGAGGAATCCCCGCCAGCCGGTGCGCGCGAGCAGCAACGGCGCCGGCTGGCCCGGACGTCCCTGATAGATGCCGTAGACGATGTCCAGCGGACCATCGATCGCGATCACGATATAGGGTCTGAGACCCCGGCTCAGCTCATAGGCGACCCGGTCGCGGTCCTGGGCCGAATCCGCCGCGACGACTCCGGCATTGTAGACGACATAGTGGAAATCGGGGTCGAGGATGTTGAGGCGCTTGGAGAGCTGGCTTGCGATCGTGGAGTCGTCGGGGACCTCGGGTCCATAGAGCGTCGAGCCGCCCACCAGGAGCACCACACGCTCGGGCTTGCCGTTGGGCGGCGGGTTCGCTGTCCGCCGATAGAGATTGCCCGTCGGCGCGAGCTTGTCGATGTTGAAATAGGTCCCATGATACTCGGACGGCGTGACGAGATATTGGCCCGGAACCTGGCGCCATTCCCCCGGCTCGAGCGTCTTCTCCCGAATGAAATCCGCGTTCACATAGGGCTGGTTGCGATAGGCCGGAACGGCCGATCCGTCCGCGATGGTGACATCGACTTGTTGCGGGCGCCATAGGCCGACGATGTAGTCCGCGACCGTGTAGATGCCGGCGGTGATCGCCAGCACGATGATCGTCGTACGCAGGATCCGCAAGGCACGCATGGCCCGATCTCTCCCTCATGCAGGGTCGGGCTCGCAGCCCCGGTCCCCTGCCCTCATTCGCCGCGGACGAGCCTGGTCCCGCTGCGACCTTTTCCCGAAACGGCTTGCTCTAGTCCAGCTCGAAGGCGCCCTTATAGTCCTTCTTCAGAGCCGGATTCTGCTCCTCTTTCTTCAGATAGCAATTGCCCACCGTGAGGACTTCGATCTCCGAGCCCATGAAGCAGCGGAAGGCGTCTTCCGGCGTGCACACGATGGGTTCGCCGCGGACGTTGAAGCTGGTGTTCACCAGCACCCCACAGCCGGTGAGACCCTTGAAGGCCGAGATCAGCGCGTGATAGCGCGGGTTGGTCTCGCGATGAACGGTCTGGACGCGGGCCGAATAATCGACATGGGTGACGGCCGGTATGTCGGAGCGCGGCACGTTCAGCTTGTCGATGCCGAATAGCGCCTGCTCCTCGGCGGTCATCTTCCGGCGATGCTTCTCGCGCACGTCGGCCACCAGCAGCATATAGGGCGAGTCGTCCTCGAGCTCGAACCACTCGGCCAAATCCTCGCGCAGGACGGAGGGCGCGAAGGGCCGGAAGGATTCGCGGTATTTGACCTTCAGATTGAGGGTCTTCTGCATGCTGGGGGAGCGCGGGTCGCCCAGGATCGAGCGGCCGCCCAACGCGCGCGGCCCGAACTCCATGCGGCCCTGATGCCAGCCCACGGCCTTCTCGTCGGCCAGCGCCTGGGCCGTGTCGCGGATCAGGCTCGCCTCGTCGAGCACGGTGAACTTGGCCCCCGCCGCCGCCAGCCGCTTCTCGATATCCCCCTGCTCATAGGCGGGGCCGAGATAGGAGCCCTGCATCGCATCCAGATTGTTGCCGGGCAGCTGGCGCGGCTGGCCCAGGAGCAGATGATGGGCGGCAAGCGCCGCGCCCAGCGCGCCGCCGGCATCCCCCGCCGCGGGCTGAATCCAGATCCGCTCGAAGCTTTTGTCGCGCAGGATCTTGCCATTGGCCACGCAATTGAGGGCGACGCCGCCGGCGAGGCAGAGATTGCGGGCCCCCGTCTCCTTGGCGAGGGAGCGGGTCAGCCGCAGCATCACCTCCTCTGTCACAGCCTGGATCGAAGCTGCGAGATCCATCTCGCGCTGCGTCACTTTCTGCTCCGGACGACGCGCCGGCCCGCCGAACAGCTCGTCGAAGCGGCTGCTGGTCATGGTGAGGCCGGTGCAATAGTCGAAATAGCTCTGGTCCAGGCGGAAGCTGCCGTCCGACTTCAGATCCATGATCTTGTCCAGGATCAGCTGGGCATATTTCGGCTCCCCATAGGGGGCGAGGCCCATGAGCTTGTACTCGCCGGAATTGACCTTGAAGCCGGTGTAGTAGGTGAAGGCGGAGTAGAGCAGCCCGATGGAATGGGGGAAATGGATCTCGCGCATGATCTTGAGATCCTTGCCCTGGCCATGGGCGGCCGAGGTCGTCGTCCACTCGCCGACGCCGTCCATGGTCAGCACCAGCGACTCCTCGAAGGGCGAGGGATAGAAGGCGCTGGCCGCATGGCTCAGATGATGCTCGGAGAAAAGCAGCCGCTTCTCCCATTCGACATCGGGGGCCAGCGCCTTCAGCTCCTTGTTCAGGAGCCGCTTCTGGAACAGCTTCTCGCCCAGCCACAGCGGCAGCGCCATGCGGAAGGAGGTGTAGCCCTTGGGCGCGAAGGAGAGATAGGTCTCCAGCAGCCGCTCGAACTTCAGAAAGGGCTTGTCGTAGAAAGCGACGTGGTCGACCTCCTCCGCCTTCAGCCCGCCCTCCTCCAGGCAGTAGCGAAGTGCGTTCACCGGGAAGCTCTGATCGTGCTTCTTGCGGGTGAAGCGTTCCTCCTGCGCGGCGGCGATGATGCGTCCGTCCTGGACCAGCGCGGCCGCGCTGTCGTGGTAGAAGGCCGAAATGCCGATGATGCGCATGCTGCCTGCCTGCCGTCTCAGAACAAGGTGTAGATGAAGGGCGCCACCGCCGAGATCTGGCTCAAGATCACCAGCCCGCCGAACAGCAGCATCACGAGCACGATGGGCAGCAGCCAGAACTTCTTGCGATGGCGCAGGAAGGCCCAGATTTCACTGAGAAAGGACATCCTCGCCTCCTCCTAGAACATGTTCTTCAGGCTTTGCGGCTCCGGGCCCGGCGGCGTGCGGTGGACCCAATAGCTCTGCGCCTTGGGGTCGCGCTTCAGGCTCAGGAGATCCCAGCCGGCAAGTCGTATCAGCAAGGCTGCCGGCGTGATCACGACATAGAACAGCACCCCCATGACCACGGGGTTGACGATGCGATGCAGGAGCCGGCCCAGCAGGAACCACAGATGGTTGAGCGGCTGCAGGACCTTGGGCGCGACCAAGGCCACGACCAGGAACACCGCGGCGGCCCCCAAGGCCCAGAGGCGGATATGCCCGTGGTGGATCAGCGGCACCAGGCCGATGACGCAGAGGAAGGCCGCGAAGACGAGGCCGAAGGTACGCTCGGAGCTCTTCTTCACCTTGCCTTCGGCAAGCTGCTCGTGGAATCCCTGGTCGGTCACGCTTTGCTTCCTCCTTGCAATATCTCTGGGAGCGGCGCCGCGGGACGATCGCTCGGATCCGCCAGGGCGCATCGGGCCGACGGCGCGCCAGACCCCGACGTGCCAGGCGCCGGCCGCTGCAGCGGCCCCAACGCGGACAGATGTCCCCGCTGCCGCCCTCGCTCTTCGGGCATCACTGCTGCGATACCGGGATCTGCCGCAGGATGACCTGGGCGATCCGCTCGGCGACGACGCGACTCCCTTCAGCGTTCAAATGGGCCGTGCTCGTTGTGAAGATATTGCCGGTCTTATCCTTGAATACCGCCGACAGATCAAGCGTTTCGATCCCCTCGGTCCGCAGCTTGGCCTGGGCCGCGCCCAGCGCACGCAGCCCTGCGGGCAAGATTCCCGAAAGTCCGGGCATATGCCCGTCGGTCTCCCGGGCCACGAAATCGAGATCGGTCGCACCATGGGTGTATTGCGTGCCGTAGCGGTTGGGTTCCAGCACCGTCAGGAACCGCGCACCCGCGTCCGCGGCGAGCTTGGCCATGGCCCGTTGATTCTCCTCGTAGATGCGTGCCGTCTCCGCCAGCAGCTTCTGCTGGCGCAGAGGATCACTAACACTTTTAGGCGCATTTTTCAGTTTTAACTGCGCCGCCCGATTCGCCGCCCAGGCGCGCAGATGCCGGTAGATGTTGATAGGGAAGTATTTGTAGAACAGCTCGCCCATATAGGTGCGGCCGGAGACCACGGGCCGGCCAGGGGAGGCCAGATAGACCCCGCCGACGAGATCCAGCCCGCCGTCGAGGACGACGACATAGGCGGGCTTCAGCCCGTGATCCAGCTCATAGGCCAGCCTCTCACGCTCGAGCGTCGAGTCGAGCGCCGCCACCCCCGCGTTGAGGACCACATAGCTGTGGGACTTGTCCTGCTCGTTGAGGATCGTGGAGAGCTGGCTCGCCATGGTGAGGCCGTCGGGCGTGTCGGGGCCATAGACCGTCGATCCGCCGAGGAACAGCACGACCACCGGCGGCTCTTTGGTGACCGGCGGATTGACCGTGCGCCGGTAATAACTGTCGGTGGGCGGCAGCCGGTCGATGTTGAAGAACTGCCCGTGATACTCCCGCGGCCAGAGCAGCCGGGTCCCCGGAATCGTGTAGAGCGGGGCCGATTGCTGCGCCTCGAGGCCGAACTCCGGCACGGCATAGGGCTCGCCCTTGTAGCCGGGGATGCCGGCCGGATTTGGCGGCGCCTCCCGGTCTCGATAGGCGAAATAGGCGCCGACCGACCAATCCGCCACGAGATAGGCCACGAAAGTGATGCCTATCACGATCGCCGCGCGGCGCAGGAAACGCATGCTCAACGCAGCTCCGATGGTCGGCCGGCGATGTCCGAGACTGATATTGCCTCTAGAACAGCGTGTAGATGAAGGGCGCCACCGCCGAAATCTGGCTCAGCACGACCAAACCGCCGAACAGCACCATCACCAGGACGATGGGCAGCAGCCAGAACTTCTTGCGCACACGCAGGAAGGTCCATAGTTCAGCAACCAACGACATCTCTAGCTCCTCCGTTCAAAACCAAGGGCCCGCCCACCCTGGACGCAGAGGAAGGGCGCTCCCCTTCCCGACCCGCATCCTCACGGCTGCGAGGCGGCCTGCGGATGCAGAATGGCCTCGGCGATGCGCTCGGCCACGATTCGGCTCCCGGTTCCATTGAAGTGGCCGGGACTCGTGGTGAAGATGTTGCCGGTCTTATCCTGGAAGATCGCCGATAGATCAAGGGTCTCGATGCCCTTGGCTGCCAGCGCGGCATGGGCGGCCGAGAGGGTCTTCAAGAACCCCGGCAGCGCTTCCTTGAGCCCCGGCATATGCGCCGACATGCCCTCGTCCACATAGGCGAGGTCATCGGCTTTTGTTTTGAAATCAGACGCATACCGGTTTGGCTCGACGATGGAGATGAAGCGCGCATGGGCATTGCCGGCGAGCGCAGCCATGGCGGCCTGATTCGCCAAATAATAGTCCATGGTGGCGTCCGTCAGCCGCTTCAGCCGGGTCGGATCCTGGAGCTGCGCCGGCGGGTGCTTCAGGCCCAGGGCCACCGCATGGGCCGCCCCCCAGGCCCGGAGCGCCCGATAGATGTTGAGGGGGACGTAGCGGTAGAACCATTCCACGGGCTGGCTGCGCCCCGCGGCCTGGGGCCGCCGGGGAACGCCCATATAGATCCCCTCCATGACGTCGAGACCGCCATCCATGACCAGGACGATGTCGGGCTTCCGGCCGTGAGCGAGCTCATAGTCGAGCCGCCCCTTCTCCAGCACCGAATCCGCGCCGGTCACCCCGGCGTTCACCACCAGATAGCGATGGGCCGGATCGAGCCGGTTCAGGCTGAGCGAAAGCTGGCTGGGGATCGTCATGTCGTCGGGCACTTCGGCGCCATAGACATTCGAGCCGCCGATGAAAAGGACGGTGACGGTCGGGCGCTGGTCCTCGGCCGGGTTCAGCGTCCGGCGGTAGAAGAGGTCCGTGGGCGCCAGGCGGTCGACATTGTAGTAGCGGCCGTGGACCTCCTGCGGCTCCAGCAGATTGGTGCCGGGTATCGTCATCACCGCGCCCAGCTCCAGCGCCTCGACGACGAAGTCGCTGGTGGCGTAGGGCTGCCCCCGATGGCCGGGAACGGCATTGGGATCCGGCGGGAACAGATGGTTCTGATAGTGCTGGAACAGGCCGAAGCCGAGGTCGACGACGACATAGACCGCCAGGGTGACGGCCAGAACGATGATCCCGGTGCGAAGCGCGCGCATCGAGCCCGCCCTAAGGCTGGGTCGTCACAGTGGTGGCCAGGATGGCGGCCGCCAGGCGGTCGGCAACCATGGCATTGCCGATCGAGTTGAAATGGCCGGCTCCGTCGGTGAACAGGTTCTGCGTCTTGTCCTTGAAGATGGTCGACAGATCGAGGGTCTCGATCCCTTGGGCCTTCAGGCTCTCGCTCCCCGCGGAGAGCTGGGCCAGCGCCTTCGGCATGATGGGGCGCAGGCCCGGCAGATGGCCGTCGGTCTGCCGGTCGACGAATTTCAGATCGTCGGTCGGATGGGAGAAGCTGGAGGCGTAGCGGTTCGGCTCGAGCGCCGAGATGAACCGCGCGCCCGCATCCTTGGCCAGCTTTGCCATGGCGGCCTCGTTGTCGAGCCAGAAGGCCACGGTATCCTTGGTCAGCTTGTCGACATCGACGGGCTTCTGGATGTTCGCCGGCGGTTTCTTGAGGCCGAGCTTGATGGCCCGCTGCGACAGCCAGCCGCGCAGGGCCCAATAGATATTGTGGGGGAAGTAGCGATGGAAGAAATCGGCCACCTGCCCCCTTCCCTCGGCGAATGTCCGGCCCGGCGCACCCAGATAGATGCCGCCCATCAGATCCAGACCGCCATCCATGACGATGACGATCTCGGGTTTCTGCCCATGGGCGAGTTCATAGTGCAGCCGCTCGCGCTCCATCGTCGAATTGGCGCCGAAGGTTCCCGCATTCAGGACGACATAGCTGTGGGTCTTGTCATCGGCGTTGAGGCGCCGGGAGAGCAAGCTGGCGATGGTGAGATCGTCGGGCGCGTCGGCGCCGAATATGGTGGAGCCGCCGATGAGCAGCACCGTGACGGTGGGCGGCTTGGCGGGATCCGGATTGCTCGTGCGCCGATAGAGCAGATCCGTGGGCGGCTTGCGATCGATGTTGAAGAAGGTGCCGTGGAATTCCTTGGGCGTCAGGATGCCCGTGCCCGGCACGGCCTCGGTGTCGATGGTCGAGCCCGCCTCGATCATGAAATCGCCGCTGGCATAGCGCAGGCCGCGCAACCCCGGGATATAGGCCGCATTCGGCGGCTCCGCCCGCTGGATCTTGCCGGCGTAGTAGCCATAGCCGATGTCGAGCGCCCAATAGAGCCCGGCGGTGATGAGGAGGATGAGGAGGACCTTGGCGAGGGTGCGCATGTTATCCGTTTGACCGGTGGTTGCTCCGGCGGCCCCCACCGCCTCTACGGGCGCCCTGCTTACCCAATCGCACCGCCCGCCGCCAGCCCCTTCTGGGGCGCCGGTGCCGCAAATGCAGACGCCCCCAGCCGCCGGTAGAACTGCGTGAGCTTCGCCGCATCCTCGGAAAACCATCCGGCGAGCCACTGATGATAGGCCTCCGCGGTGGCTTCCGCGGGCGCCTTGCCCCCAAGAACGGCGGAGATGAGATGGCCCGCCGCGATGCCGGAAACGAGGGCCTTGAGAACGCCATGCGACGACGTCGGGTCGAGCGCCGCCGCCGCATCGCCGACCATGAACCAGCCCGGGCCAGCCGCTTGAGCCGCCATCCGCCATGTCACATCGGCACCGCGCGACGGCATGAGCGGCGTCAGATAACGGAACTCTTCCGGTATCCAATCGACGTCGGGGCGCTGTCCGAAGGAGACTCGCGTCCACTGATATGTCCGCGGGCGCACCAGCGCCGTCCAGGTCCAGCCGGTGGAATCGCCGACGAGAGCGGGCGCCTCGTCGCGGGCCGGACAGGAGCCGGTGAGGTAGCCATAGCGGGCGATGAGCCGCGGCGACCGGACGGGGCTCCTCACCCCCAAGGCGCGCCCAAGCCAGCGCGTCATGCCCGTGGCGTCGACGATGACCCGCGCGGCAATCGGTCCCGCCGTCGTCGGAACGCTTCGAATCGGGCCGTCGGCGATCGGCGGTCCGGTGACCGCACAGGGCTGTCGGACATCCACCCCGACCTCGCCGGCCCGCGTCAGCAGCAAGGCATCGAAATCCGCGCGCCAGACCTGGAATCCGCTCCATGGACCGGTCGCATCGCTACCGAAGGCTTCGAAGCGACGCGGGCCGCCCCATTCGATCCAGATGCCCGCGTGCCGCGCGCCGACGACCGGGGTCAATCGATCGGCGACCCCGAGCTGTGCCAGCAGAGGTTCGACCCCGGGATGCAAAGTCTCGCCGGGCCGCTCGCGGCGAGCCCCTTCCCGCTCGCACAGCACGACACGATGGCCGCGGACGGCACAGGCAATGGCAGCGGCGGCACCCGCCGGCCCGCCGCCCACCACTAGGACGTCGGCATCGACTGGTCGATCGTCCATGATCCCCCGGCACGTCGCAGCAGCACTGTATTCCCCGACACATAGGCACTCGCCTGCTCGAGCACTTCGAGGAACAGAATGCGCATATCACTCGGATCGGGGATCTCCTTTCCCCAGCGATAGATTTCGAATGCATAGCGCCGCGGATCCTTGAGCCGGGTACCCGCCGCCCGCTCGGCCGCGGCAAGGCCGGGGTCGCCGGCCTCGATCGCTCGGAACGACAGCACCGCCCAGGCGGCTTTGGCCTGAAGCACTTTGTAGACGGCTTCCGGCTCTCCGTATTTCGCGACGAAGTCGGGATCATGGATGCCGAGCGCCCAGTACACCGCCTCCATCGCCAGGATGCGGGCCTGGTATTCCGGGGTGTCGATGCGCGCCGTGAGCGCTGCGG
>DATHQQ010000045.1:0-2090 GCA_035482595.1 Verrucomicrobiia bacterium | reverse complement strand
AAATTCGTCGTCGATTATTTCCGCCTCTCCGCCGACCGCCGGCTGCTGTTCGGCGGCGGCGAGACCTATTCGAGCGATCCGCCCCGCGACATCGCGGGCTTCGTCAGGCCGCATATGCTGAAGGTCTTTCCCCAGCTCGCGGGCGCGCGCATCGACTATGCCTGGGGCGGGCAGCTCGCCATCACCATGGGCCGCCTGCCGCATTTCGGCCGGCTGCCCGGCGACATATTCTTCGCCCAGGGCTATTCCGGCCAGGGCCTGGCGCTAGCCACGCTTGCCGGCAAGCTGATCGCCGAGGCCGTCGGCGGCAGCGCCGAGCGCTTCGATCTCTTCGCCCATCTGCCGCAACGCCGCTTCCCCGGCGGCACGCTCCTGCGCCAGCCCGCTCTCGTGCTCGGCATGCTCTGGTACGCGCTGCGCGACCGGCTTTAGAGAGGCGAGGAGACCCCTCTCTCTTCCGTCATTCCCGCGAAAGCGGGAATCCAGGGCCGCAGATCTCGCTGGTTGCCCTGGATTCCCGCTTTCGGGGCTGTCATCAAATCCCGTTTGGCGCGTCTGGTGGGGGGCCTTGGGCCAGCGACCGTTCGCTGCGGAGCCTTGGTTGGGGATCTGGGTGTCGTCCTGCGTGGTTTTGCCCCTCAAGTGGGGACCGACGCCCGTCGGCTGAGGGCGCAGGCGAGATTGTGCGCCAGCGCGTGCAGAAGGCAGACGGCCCGGACCTTCGCGATGCCGCGAACCAGCATGGTGGCGAAGCCACGGTTCTTCATGTGGGCATGGGCATGCTCGGTGTTCTTGCGCCGGGCGTAGATCGACCTGGCCTCATCGCCTGCCATGCGCTCGCGCCAGTCGCGAACGGCCGTCGGCTGCTGACGGAGCTTCCAGGCACGCTTGCGCCTAGTCTCCTCCTTCACGTCGTCCTTCTCTTTGGGCGGCGGGCTGAAGATCGTCATCCCGGGGTACGTCTCGGCCAGGCGCGCGATGTCGTCCTGCGTCATGGCACCGGTATCGGCCAGGAGGCGCCCGGGGACGGCGGCGCAGCGTGCCTTGATCTGCTCGACGAGCATCGGCGCCAAGCCCTTGTCGTTGCGCCGGTCGGTCGGCTCCACCGCGATGACGAAGCCGCGCGAGGTTGCGACCTGGACGTTGTAAGCCAGCCGCATCGCCCCGTCCGGGAACTTCATCATCCGCGCCTCGCTGTCCGTGGTGGAGGCCTTGGGCTCGCTCTTCTGGGCCTCCTCGGCGGCGTGCGTTTCCTGACGTTCGGCCCGCTCGGCCTCGAGTTCGGCGAGCTTAGCCTTGGCCGCCTCCACTCGCCGGGCGCGCTCCTCGGCAGCATCCAAGGCGCGCTTCTTGGCCCGCCGCTGCGAGGCCGCGGGGTCGGCTTGCAGCTCCCTCTTGAGCCCCTTGATCCGCTCCTCGACCGCTGCCGCCATCCGCGACAGGCGGCCCGCACCAGACAGCGAGCCCTTGCTGGCCGAGGCTCGCACCTTGGTTCCGTCGATCGCCGCCTCCTCCAGCGTCACCACACCCGCCGCGATCAGGGCCGTCAGGCTCTGCGTCAGCAGCCGATCCAGCAGCACCCCGCTCTCCACCCGGAACTCGGCAAGAATGTTGTGATTGACCTCGACCCCACCGCACAGCCAGCGATACGCGATGTGGTGGCTGCACAGCTGGTTCAGCGCCCGCGCCGAGCCGACACCCTCCAGCGTCGCATAGAGCCATAGGGCCAATAGTATCTTGGGGTCCGTTGCAGGCCGACCCGCCGTCTCGCCACGAGCCCTGATGCGGGCGTAGAACTCGCTCAGATCAAGACCCGACACGAACTCCCACACCGTTCGTGCCCGATGATCCTCGCCAAGCTGACTCTCAAGATCCACGACATCAAATCGCGGCTGGCTGCGATCCGCCCGATTGATCCGCACATCGTCCGACATGGCGACACCCCTTCCTCGCCACAATCGAATCACAGCCCAAGCCCAGCAAATACCTAAATCTCTCCCCCCGGATAAAAAATTACAGGCCCTTTCGCCGGAATGACGAGAGGGAGGAAAGCCGAACCGCCTCAGAAATCGAAATTATTGATGTTGTCC
>DATHQQ010000044.1:0-6853 GCA_035482595.1 Verrucomicrobiia bacterium | reverse complement strand
GCCTGAAACATTGCCCCTCCTTGGCAACCCCATGCCCGCCGAGCCATCCTGCCGGTAAAATGATATGATATCCAAGGCGTTGCCACCTGAATCCGCGCTTGTTCTCTGCCGCCGGGGACAGATCGGGCGAACGCCTTTCCGGCGTTGCGCCGATTCCCCCTTCCGGGGATGATCGCCTCCCATGATCTTCAGCCCCCACAACAGCGGCCCGGCGAACATCCAGCGGGGGATGCTGACCTTCGCCAATCCGCAGCTCGCTGCCTGGCAATGGCCCATGGTGGAGATCCGGGGCGACCGGCCCGGGCGGCGGATCTGCGTCATGGCGGGGATGCATGTGAACGAGGTCTCGAGCATCGAGGCGGCGGTGCAGCTCCAGCGCCGGGTCGCGCCCGAGAGCCTGAAGGGTAGCATCGCCATCCTGCCGGTCCTCAATCTCCCGGCCGTGCCGGTGCGCTCGCAATATGTCTGCCCGATCGACGGCAAGAACATCAATTTCTCCTTCCCCGGCCGCAAGGACGGCAGCTTCAGCGAGGCCCTCGCCGATGCCATTCTCGGCGAATGGGCGGCCGAGGCCGAGGTGCTGATCGATCTCCATGGCGGCGATCTCTGCGAGAATGTCGCCAAATTCTCCATCTGCCAGATGACGGGCGACAGCGCCTTCGACGCGCGGAGCCTGGCGCTCGCCCGCTGCTTCGATGCCGAGATCATCGCAGCACTGGAACCCGCTGATATGGCCGCCCCCGGCCGCGCCTGTACCGGCCGCGCGCGGGCCGGTCGGCTGGCGGTGATGGCGGAGGCGGGGGCCAATGGCATCCTCGATCCAGTCTGCATCGCCTACCATGTCAATGGCGTGCTGAATGTCATGAGCCTGCTCGGCATGATCGACGGCCCTTCGATTCCGGCGACCCGCGACCAGGTGGTGGTCGGGCGCTATCTCTGGATCGAGACCCCGAAGCCGGGCCTGCTCCATGCCCGGGCCGAACCGGGCATGCGCGTCGCCAAGGGCCAGCGCCTGGCCCGCATCGCCGATCTCTTCGGCGATGAGATCGGCGAGATCCGGGCACCGGAGGCCGGGCTCGTCCTCTGGCGCGTCAATCACGGCATGGCCGGCGAAGGCGAGAAGGTCTTCGGCCTCGGCGTGCCGCGCGATGAGGAGCCGGGCTGATGGCGCAGCCCCAGGGCAAGGCGGACCAGGGCAAGGCGGATCTCGCCTATGTCAAGATGCATGGCGCCGGCAATGACTTCGTCATGATCGACGGCCGGAAGCTTGGCGGCCTGCCGGCCGACCGGTTGCAGAAGCTCGCAGCCTTGCTCTGCGACCGCCGCCGCGGCCTCGGCGCCGATGGCATCGTCGTCCTCTATCCGGCCGTGGCCGGCACGGACGGCGCCGATTTCGAGATGCGCTATGTCAACGCCTCGGGCCTGCCGGGAGAGATGTGCGGCAATGGCGCCCGCTGCGCCGCCTTCTTCGCCGGCGAGATCGGCCTGGCTGGGCGGAAGACTGCCTTCCAGACCGATGCCGGCATGGCGCTGGCGGAGATCGACGGCAGCTCGGTCACCATCGAGATCCCGCCGCCGGCGGAGATCGAACTCGAGCTCGAGCTCTCTCTCGATATCGGTCCGCGGAAGGCGATCGTCCACAAGCTCATGGTGGGCGTGCCCCATGCGGTGACTTTCGTCACCGATGTCGATGCCCATCCGGTCGAGATCGAGGGGCCGATCCTCAGGGCCCATCCCGCCTTTCCCGACGGCTGCAATGCGAATTTCCTCGAGCTCAAGGGCGGCGAGCTGCGCATGCGGACCTATGAGCGCGGCGTCGAAGCGGAGACTCTGGCCTGCGGCACCGGGGCCGTGGCCTGCGCCGCCGTCTCTTTCCTGCTCGGCCGGGCCGGCACACCGGCGGCGGTCCGTACCCACGGCGGCGATCTCCTGCAGGTGGCGCTGGAGTACGAGGCGCCGATTTTCCGCCGCGCCGTGCTCAGCGGTCCCACGGAAGTCGTGGCCCGGGGCGAGATCGATGGCGGCTATCTCCGGCGCCATGGCATCCTGTAGATTGCATCCCTCCTCCCTCTAATTTCCTCCACAGGTCTTTTCCGATGAGTCTCGATATCGCGCGTATCCGTGCCGAATTTCCCGCTTTGGCGATCACCGATTCCGGCCGGAAGCGGATCTATTTCGACAGTCCTGGCGGGACCCAGACGCCGAAATCCGTCATCGACCGCACGGTGGATTGCCTGGTACGCAGCAACGCCAATCTGGGCGGCCCCTTCACCACCTCCATCGCCGCCGGCAAATTGGTGGAGGAGGCCCATGCCGCCATGGCCGATATGCTGGGCGCGGCCTCGCCGAGCGAGATCGTCTTCGGCCAGAACATGACGACCCTCACCCTCCATATCTCGCGCTCCATCGCGCTGACCCTGGAGCCGGGCGACGAGCTCGTCGTCACCCGCATGGATCACGACGCCAATATCGCGCCCTGGCTGCTGGTGGCCCGCGACCGCGGCTGCGTGGTGCGCTGGCTCGAATTCGATCGCACGCGCTTCGAATTCGATCCCGCGGCGCTGGAGGCGCTGCTCGGCGATCGGACCCGCGTGGTGGCCCTCAATTATGCCAGCAATGCCACCGGGACCATCAACGACGTGCGGGGCCTGACCGCGCTGGTGAAGGCCAAGGCGCCCCGGGCGCTGGTCTATGTCGATGCGGTGCAGCTCGCCCCGCATCGGCTGGTAGATGTCCAGGCCATCGGCTGCGATTTCCTGGTCTGCTCGCCCTATAAATTCTTCGGGCCGCATCAGGGCGTGCTCTGGGGCAAGCCCGAGCTTCTGAATTCCCTCTCGCCTTATAAGGTGCGCCCGGCGGACGACACCCTGCCCTCGCGCTTCGAGACCGGCACCTTGAGCCATGAGGGGATGGCCGGCACCCTGGGGGCCGTCGAATATCTCGCCTGGATCGGCACCAGCCTCGCCGCGCCGGTCGCGCCGCAGCATGGCGAGAGCGAGCGGCGGCGCGCGATCCGCGCCGCCTGGCAGACCCTCGAGAGCTATGAGCGCGAGCTGACCGGCCGGCTGGTTGCGGGGCTGCAGCGCCTGCCGGGGATCGTCATCCAGGGCATCACCGATCCCGGGGCCTTCGATCGGCGCGTGCCGACGGTCTCCTTCATCCATGACCGGCTGACCCCGCCGGAGATGTCGGCGGGCTTCGGGCGCGAAGGGATCTTCGTCTGGGACGGGCATAACTATGCCTTGGAAGTCATCAGCCATCTGGGCCTGCTCGAAACCGGCGGGGTGCTGCGCGTCGGCCTGGCGCATTACAATACGGCCGAGGAGGTCGATCGCCTGCTCGAGGTCCTGGAAGGGATGATCCATCGCAACAGCCCAAGCGGCGTCGACCGCCTCGAAGCGTGAGCTGCCCAAGGTATCCATGAGCCAGCGCTATCCGCATCTCTTCTCTCCCTTTCGCCTGCGCGGGCTGGAGATCCGCAACCGCATCCTCTCCACCGGCCATGACACCGATCTCGGCCGCCACGGCCTGCCCGGCGAGGCGCTGATCGCCTATCAGCGGGCCCGGGCCAAGGGCGGCGTGGGGCTGATCATCGTCCAGGTGGTGGCGGTGCATGAGACCGCCCGCTACACATCGGAGGTGCTCATGGGCACCTCCGACGCGCATATCGCGGCCTTCCGGCCCTTGTTCCAGGCGATCCGGGCCGAGGGCACGACGGCCTTCGTCCAGCTCTTCCATCCGGGCCGGGAGCTCCTGGGCCGGCGCGACGGCATCCTGCAGGCGGCCTATGCGCCCTCGAGCGCACCCACCGAGCGCTTCCGCATCGTGCCGCGGGCGCTCTCCACCGGCGAGGTCGAGGAGATCATCGAGGGCTATGGCCAGGCCGCGCGGCGCATGGCGGAGGCGGGGGCCGAGGGCGTGGAGATCGTGGCGAGCCATGGCTATCTCCCCGCCCAATTCCTCAACCCCCTCACCAACCGGCGCGAGGATCGCTTCGGCGGCTCGCCGGAGAATCGCCTGCGCTTTCTCGAGGAGGTGGTGGACGCGGTGCGCCGTCACACGCCACCCGAGCTCGTCGTGGGGTTGCGGCTTTCGGGCAATGAATATGAGGCGACGGGGATCGAAGAGAGCGAGATGCTCGGGCTCTGCCGCCGCCTGAAAGACTCTTTCGACTATTTCAACGTCATCGGCGGTACCTCGGCCTCGACCTCGGGCGCGATCCACATCGTCCCGCCCATGAGCGTCGCCAATGGCTATCTGGCACCCTTTGCCGGCGCGCTGAAGCAGGCGATCGGCAAGCCGGTCTTCGTGGCGGGCCGCATCAACCAGCCCCAGGAGGCCGAGCGGATCCTGGCGGAGGGGGCGGCGGATCTCTGCGGCATGACCCGGGCGCTCATCTGCGATCCGGAAATGCCCAACAAGGCCAAGGCAGGACAGAGCGAGGACATCCGCGCCTGCATCGCCTGCAACCAGGCCTGCATCGGCCATGCCCAGCTCGGCCTCTCGATCTCCTGCATCCAGCATCCGGAGACCGGCCGCGAGGTCGAGTATGGCAAGCGGGCGCGGGCCGCCCGGCCGCTCAAAATCATGGTGGTGGGGGGCGGGCCCGGCGGCATGAAGGCGGCGGCGGTGGCCGCCGAATGCGGCCATGAGGTGACGCTCTACGAGCGCACGCGACGGCTCGGCGGCCAGGCGCTGCTGGCCCAGCTCCTGCCCCACCGCGCCGAGTTCGGGGGCATCGTTACCAATCTTGCCCGCGAGATGACGCTCGCCGGCGTCACGGTCCGGACCGGCGTCGAGGCGACGGCGGCGTTGATCGCGCGCGAGAAGCCCGATCACGTGATCCTCGCAACCGGTACCCGCCCCCGCCTGCCGACCATCGAAGGTGGCGAGGGGATTCAGATCCTCCATGCCCACGACGTGATCGAGAAACGCGCCCGCACCGGCCAGCGCGTCGTGATCTATGACTGGCTCGCCGATTGGACGGGCGTGGGAATCGCCGAGCAGCTCGCCGGCGAGGGCGCGCATGTCCGCCTCGCCGTCAACGCGCCCTGTGCCGCCTTCGCCATCCAGAACTACACCCGCGATGCCGCCATCGCCCGGTTGTTCAAGCTCGGGGTGGAGATCATCCCCTTCATGCGGCTTTACGGTGCCGAGGCGCGCACGGCCTATTTCGTCCATACGCCGTCGCAAGAGAGCCTGGTGATGGAGGATGTCGATAGCATCGTCTGCGTCTATCCGGGCGAGCCGGAGGACGCGCTCGCCGCCGCGCTAGGCGCCGCGGGTGTCCCGGTCCATCTGATCGGCGATGCCTTGGCGCCCCGAACCGCCGAGGAGGCAGTCTTCGAGGGGCTGAAGGCGGCGACGGAATTGCCGGCCCAGAAGAGGAAATCATGACTGCGAAGAAACTCATCGTCGTCGAGCAGACCGATCCTCGCCGGCCCGAGGTGCGCCAGCTGGTGGCCGAGCTCGACGGCTATATGCACCGGCTCTACCCGGCGGAGAGCAATCATCTCCTCGACGTGGAGACGCTGGCGCGGCCGGAGGTGCTGTTCTTCGTCGGCCGGGTCGATGGCGAGAGCCTCGCCTGCGGTGCCATCGTGCTGCGCGGCGCCGAGGAGGGTCGGCATGAAAGCGGCGAGGCCTATGCCGAGGTCAAGCGCATCTATGTCTCGCCTCGCGCCCGCGGTCTCGGCCTCGGCAAAAAGCTGCTGTCGCATCTGGAAGATGCGGCTCGCGCCCATAGACTCCACCTCATCTGCCTGGAGACCGGCGTCTATCAGCCCGAGGCCCTCGGCCTCTTCGCCCACCACGGCTTCGCCCGCTGCCGTCATTTCGGCGACTACCCGACGGACGATCCCTTGAGCCTGTTCATGGACAAGCGGCTGTAGGACGGTATTCGACAAGGTTGAACCGGCGTCTCACCCTCTCTTCCGTCATTCCGGCGAAAGCCGGAATCCAGGAGGCACAGGGCGAGATGCTTGCCGCTCGCCCCTGGACCCCGGCTTTCGCCGGGGTGACGGGGGAGAGGGAGCGCTTTTAGCGGGGATAGCGTCATTGCCGCTGCCATCGCCGGTGGGGCACTGATCTAACCCCCCTCGAACTACCCGCTGCCCCCGACATGTCCCGCACGGCCGGCGCCGATGCCACTGGCGATGAGGCCCAGGCCGATGGCCAGCGCCAGCGCCGCGACCGCGTTCCAGCCGCCGGTCCAGCTATGGAGCAACCCGGCCAGCAGCGGTCCGCAGGAGGCGATGAGATAGCCGATGCCCTGCACCATGCCGGAGAGCTGGGTGGCGGTATGGGGATCGGTGGCGCGCAGCGCGATCAAGGTGAGGGCGATGGCGATGGTGGCCCCCTGGCCGATTCCGAGCGCGAGGCTCCAGACCCAGACGGTCGACAGCGGGGCATAGATGCAGCCGAACAGCCCGATCAGGCTGACGACGACGGCGACCACATTGGCGAGGCGCTGATCGCGGCCCAGCATGGCGAGGCTCGGCGCCACCAGGGAGGCGCCGGCCTGGGCGATGACGGAGAGGGACAGAGCGAAGCCGGCATCGATGGCCGTGAGGCCGCGGCTGCGCAGGATCGGGGCCAGCCAGCCGAAGACGATATAGGCGAGCGCCGATTGCAGCCCCATGAAGAAGGTCACCTGCCAGGCGAGCGGGTCGCGCCACAGGCGGTGGACGCGCGACGGGCGGGACTCCTCCGCCGGGGTGCGCCAGGGGACCCACGGCAGCCAGAGCAGCACGGCAAGGGCGACGGGCAGCGCCCAGAAGGCCAGGGCGATCGACCAGCTCCCGCCCAGCAGATGCTCCAGCGGCACGGTGGCCCCGGCGGCAATCGCGGCGCC
>DATHQQ010000043.1:0-2907 GCA_035482595.1 Verrucomicrobiia bacterium | reverse complement strand
ATCCGCTTCCCCGGCCGGCCGCAGATCCTCCCCGCCATCGCCGATTTCGACAACATCATCTCGGTGATCGAGCGGCCGCAGCCGAATCCGGAGCTCGCCACCTTTCCCTATCTGGCCAATCTGGAGGCGCTGACCGCCGATCCGCCGCGCTGGCCCCCGTCCACCGACCAGCTCTCGGAGATTCGCCTCGAGCTGCACCACCGGCCGACGTCTTGGCTACGCCGTCAGGTCAATCGCCAGGCGGTGCTCAACATCGACATCGTCGACTATCCCGGCGAATGGCTGCTGGACCTGCCGCTGCTCGACCTCACCTATGAGGCCTGGTCGGCAAAGATGCTGCGGCTGACGGAGCGCGAGCCGCGCCGGCGCCTGGCCGATCAATGGCTGGCGGCCGTGGCCAGCGTCAAGCCCGCGGGGTCGGTGGATGAATCGGAGATCCGCCGCCTCGCCGAGGTCTATCGCCAGTATCTCAAGGCTTCGGCCGAGCCCGCCCTCGGTCTGACCTTGATCCAGCCCGGCCGTTTCATCAGACCCGGCCATTGGGATCTCCAATCCCCGGCCCTCAACTTCTGTCCGCTCCCGGCGCCCGCCGAAAGTGCGCCCGGTCGCCGCTCCCTCTATGCCGCCATGGCCGGCCGCTACGAAATCTATCGCAACCGGGTGGTGGGCGAGTTCTACGAAAAGCATTTCAAGGATTTCGATCGCCAGATCGTGCTGGTCGATCTGCTGCGCAGCCTGAAGGCCGGGCCCGATGCCTTCGACGAGGCGCGCGAGGCCATGGCCACGATCCTCGCCAGCTTCGAGCACGGCCAGAGCAGCCTGCTGGCTCGCCTCGGGCTGCCCTGGGCGCGCCACAGGATCGACCGGGTGCTGTTCGCGGCGAGCAAGGCCGATCACGTCTCGCGCAGCCAGCAGGGCAATCTCGAATCCCTGCTCCAGGACCTGCTCGACCGGGCCGGGCGGGAGATCAAGGCGAAGACCATCCAGACCAAGGTGCTGGCGCTGGCGGCGATGCGCTGCACCGCCGACCGGGTCGCCGAGGCGGACGGCCACCGCCTCAGCGTCGTGGTGGGCGTGCCGGTTGGCGGCAGCCATGAGCGGGTGCTCTGGACCGGCGAGGTGCCTGACCGCATGCCGGCGCGGGGCGACTGGGACGAGAGCGACTACCGCTTCATCGATTTCCTGCCCAAGCGCGTGGCCCCGGGCGCCCCGCAAGGCTTCGAGCATATCCGCCTCGATGAGGCCATCCGCTACCTCATCGGGAACCGGCTCGCATGAGCGACAAGCCGCGGCTGCGCCCCTACGAGGCCGAGGCCGATCGCGTCCGCCTCTCGCTCTTGCCGGGCGATGCGCCGGCCGCTGATGCCGAGGCGAAGGCGCCGCCGCCGCGCGAATACAGCCTCGAGGATATAAGCCTCCTCGATGACGGCAGCGAGCTGCCGGTTCCCCTCGCCCAGGCGCGCAGGCGCTCAGGCTTCTGGAGCGCCGGCACGGTCTTCGCCTTCGCCTTTGCCTTGTTCGCCCTCGGATTTCTCGCCTATGAATCGCTCCGGGCCGTGCTGGACGCCTTCACCTGGTGGGCGCCCTCGGGCGTGCTGCTCGCCTTGCTGCTGGCGGGAGTCGTCGTCACCGGGCTGGTCGCCATCGGGCGCGAGCTGGGCTCGATCCGCCGCCAGCTCCGCACCCTGGGCACCATCGCCGCCGCGCGCAAGGAAGCCGATCTCCTGACGGCAAGCCGCGGTCACGACCGCGGAATCGCCTTCGCCGCCCGGGTGATCGCCATCTATGAGCGCCGTCCCGGGATGGCCGAGCCGATCCGCGATTTCCGCCAGAGCCTGAATTCGAGCCTGCGCGATCACGAGGTCGTGGCCCGGCTCTCGACCCAGATCCTGCGCCATCCCGATGAGGAGGCGCGCGCCGCCATCGGCCGCGCGCTCAGGGATACCGCCTTCATTTCGCTGGCCAGCCCCAATGGTCTGGTCGACGGGCTGATCACCTTGTGGCGCGAACTGAAGATGCTGCGCGAGATCGCGGTGATCTACGGCCTGGCGCCGGGCCTGCTGGAGCAATGGACCCTGCTGCGCCGTGTGCTCTGGATCGCCGCCACCTCGGGCATGGCGGCCCAGGCGGGCGACATGGCCGTGCAGTCCCTGGGCGGCGGCCTCGTGGGCCGCCTCTCCGCCAATGCGGCCGATGCGCTCTATACCTCGCTGCGCACGGCCCGCCTCGGACTCTATGCCATGGAGACCTGCCGCCCCGTAGCCCTCTTGCCTGAGGAGCGCCGGGGCATGTGGAATTTGCTGCGCAAGGCCGCGGTCAGCGTTCTGGCCCTGCTGGAGCGGGGCAGCGCGGCTCGGGAGACGATAGAGCCGCCTCGCTAACCCTTCGATATCCGCGGCGCGGTGGGAATGCGCGCCGATTGATGTCATCCTGCGGCGATTCTATTTTGCGACAGAGGCGATGCCGTCGGCGTTTCGCATCGTCAGGGATCGGGCGGGGGATTTTTGCTAGACAATTTCAGTTCGCTCACAACCGCGCTCGGTATCTTTACCGTCATTGTCATCGGCATCTTCGTCGGCGTGTGGCTCGGCCGGCGCCTGCCCACGGACCATCTGTCCAAGGGAAGCCAGGACACGATCACGATTTCCATCGGCATGGTCGCAGCGATGACGTCGCTGGTGCTGGGCCTGCTGACCGCCGAGGTGAAGAGCGCCTATGACGCGGCGGATAGCGAGATCAAGCAGCAGGCCGCCCGCCTGCAGGAAATGAACATGGGCACGCGGGAGATCGATGCGCCCGCCGCCGCGACGATCCGCCAGAACCTGGCGCGCCTCGCCTCGCTCGCCGTCGCGGAGACCTTCGAGGGAAGCGGTCCCCAGAACCGAAGCGCCGAGATCTATATGTCGA
>DATHQQ010000042.1:0-2422 GCA_035482595.1 Verrucomicrobiia bacterium | reverse complement strand
CGGCAAGGCGGTGACCGGCATCACGCTGGCGCCGGGGTTGGACAAGGGGCCAATCAACCATGCCTTTGTCACCGCCAACCGGCTGACGGGGCTCACCGGCGACGGCATCGCCGTCACAAAGGCCTTGGGCGAGGCGATTATCAAGTCGAACGTCGTCGATGGCGTAGGCGGCGCGGGGTTGATGATGGCCGATGACGCGAGCGCCGCTTTTCTCACCATAGAGAACAACCACTTCACCGATCTGGGGCAGAATCTGAACAACCAGGGGCAGCGCTATGCCGGCCTGCAGCTTCTCGGCGCCAAGCGCGCCGATATCGTCGGCAATCTCTTCGGCGGGGTCGCGGGCGTCGCCAACCAGAATCCCCTGCGCGCGGCCCTGCTCGCCGTCAACGCCGGCGAGCTGCGGATCGCGGCCAACCGCATGTTCGGCATCGGTCCGGCGGAGTTCCTCGGCCGGACCATCGCCATCGCCGTCGATGCCTCCTTCCGCCACCTCACGGTCGAGGGCAACAGCATCGCGCGCATCGCCGAGGCAAGCGAGAAGCCCAGCATTGCCGCCTGGCAGGCGATCGTCATCGCCGCCTTCGCCGTCAACACGGGCAGCGCAGGCACGTCAAACACCATCCAGCCCCTCGGCGCCATGCTGCTGCCCCTCAAGGACAACAGCTTCTACCTGAGCGGCCAGCGCGCCATCCTGCTCGACCCCGCCCGGGGCGTGGCTTCCGTGCGGGGAAACAATCTGCGCGGCCAGTCGCCCAACAGGCCTCTGGTGGAGATCAGCAGCCTGCTCGGCTGCCGCTTCGATCAGAACGACGCCGAGCTCACCGGAAACGACGGGCTGATCGGGATCATCGCCGCCGACCATATCGGCGCGGCCAACAACCGGTTGGTCGGCGAAGGTGAGGCCCCCACCCTGCAGCTCATAGCGAAAAAAGCCGTCGTGCTCGGCAATCTCGCGACAGGGGCCATTCGGATCAATGCGCAGCCTGTTCCGTGGGATGTGCTGAACGTCAATATTTGAGGGAGGGCGAATCATGCGGCTTACCACCGTGAAGAAGGAGGCCAACTTGAATGCCTTGGCCGACAGGCTCTATGCCAATCTCACGCCCGACTCGCGCAAGCTCGCCGTGGCCGCCCTGCTCAAGGCGAATCCCCTGCTCGCCCAAGAGGGGGGCTTGCGTCCCGGCGTGGTGGTGACACTGCCCGACCAGCCCGGGCTCAATCTCAAGGCGGCCCAGACAGGCAAGGATCCGGTCGGCACCCTCGCAGGCGACCTGAAGCAGGTTGCCCAGGCATATGGGCAGCAGCTGGCACGCGGCTTGGAAACCGCACAGGCCGACATCAAGAATCAGGAGGCCTTGCTCAAGCAGAGGGAGGTCGCCGCCGCGATAAAGGCGGCGCCCGCAGCCGGCGATCTCGCCAAGAACCTGGCGAAAGCATTGCAGGACCGCCGGACTGCCTATACCGCGGAAGCGAAGACCCTGGATGGCGTACTCAAGGAAGTCGCCAAGGATCTGGATTCACTGAGTTGACCTGATGCAATGCGCTATGCCGGGATCAGCACTGTGGCTAACCCGCGCCACTACGCGGATTTCAGCGGCATCGGCTCGGCCGTGTCGTCCGTGCGACGCGCTGCCAGGCTCGCTTCCCCTCGCGCAATCAAGGCCTTGTAGCGCGGATGGTCGTGCAGGGATATCAGATCGCTGTCCTGCTTCACCCAGTCGATCCATTCCGGCGACATCTTGGACGCGCAAGCTTCCAATAGATCGAGCGCCTGGTCCGGCTTGTTCATTCGAGCGAGCGAGCAGCCCAGGTTATAGTGATCGAGCGGATCGTCGGGATCGATTGCCATGGCACGCCGCGCCCATTCCTGGGCGCGCTTTCTTTCGCCCAGATAGGCCAGCGCCCAGGCGCCTTGTACGATGGCGTGGACGTTGTCGGGCCGCTCTGCGATCTCGCTTTCGATGAGCGCCAGAGCCCGACGCACCGTATGGGTCGCCTCATCTTTGCGGCCCAGCATCTCGTAGCTCTGCGATACCAGGCCCAGCGGCGAGTAGTCGGTCTCGAGAAGCTGCGCGGCGCGCTCCAGATGCTCGATCGCCGCCTCATATCGGCCGATCTGATGGCAGGTGCGGCCAAAATAATAGCGGACATCGAAGGAGTCCGGATTCAGCCTCAGCGATGCCTCATGTGCGGCGAGCGCTTCTTCGTAACGGCCGAGCTCGGCCAGCGCCCGCCCCTTGGCGGCATGCGCCTCGGCCAAAGTCGAGTCCAGGGACAACGCCTTCTCGGCCGCCGACAGGCCAGAATCCTTGGATCGTCCCCTGACGTAGAGCAAGGCCTCGCATAGGGCCACCGAGGCCCAGGCGCGGGAATAGTTGGCATCGATCTCCAACGCCTGGTGGCAAAACCGAAGAGCGAT
>DATHQQ010000041.1:0-8226 GCA_035482595.1 Verrucomicrobiia bacterium | reverse complement strand
GCATCGCGCATTGACGCAGATCCGAAGCCGCCCCTCCAAGGCGGCTTTCGTGTATCTGACCCTCCACCACACGGATTTTCGCCAGGGATGAGCGGCCTCCAACCCCGAGGAGGTCACCATGATCCGTTTCGATTTCGACGTCGTCTCCGATCCCCTTCCCCCGAAGCCGATCCGGCCGCCGGCTGCCGACGCGCAAGCAGGCGTCGAGCGACGACGAGGCGAAGGCGAGGTCTCGCCGGATAGCGAGGCGGCGAAGAATGCGGCCGTCACCGTCCTCGGCGAAGGCTCTTAGGCGACGCTCGGGCTCTACGGATCGCGGGGCAAATTGGTGTGCGGTTCCAGCCGGGCTTCGGGCAGGAGCCCGAGCTGGCGCTCGCGCAGATAGACGAAAAGACCGCAGGCGATGATGATGCCGTTGCCCAGCAGGATGCGCGGGGTCGGCACGTCGCGCCATACCAGCCAGCCCATAATGCCGGCCCAGACAATCGCCGAATATTGGAAGGGCACCAGCAGGGAGGCGGGCGCCAGGGCGAGCGCGCGGGTGATGCAGACGAAGCAGAAGGCGGAGACCGCGCCCACCAGCAGCATCAGGAGCAGGTCTGTCCGATCGGGCGTCAGCCAGCCGAAGGGGCTGGCGGCTCCGCCGATCAGCCCTGCGCCGACGAACTGCCAGGTGACCAGCGGCATCCAATGATTGTCCCGCAATTTGCGGGTGACGATGAGGGCAAGGGCGAACATCAGCGAGCCGCCGAGGGCGACGAGCGCATAGGGCGAGATGGCGGCGCTGGTCGGCGCCAGCGCGATCACCACCCCCACGAAACCCAGCAGGACCGCGGCCCAGCGGCGCGGTCCCACCCGCTCGCCCAGCAGGGGGCCCGAGAGGGCGGTGACGATCAGCGGCGCCGCCATATAGAAGGTCATCACATCCGCCAGGGGCAGACCCTGGACGCCGGAGAAGAAGCAGTAGGTGTCGACCGTGAGGAACAGGATGCGGGCGATCTGCAGCCCCCATTGCCCCGACACCCTGAGCGACCGGCCTTGCGCCTTGGCGAGGACCACGAGTATCGCGAAGGCGCCCACCGAGCGGACCAGCATGACCTCGCCGACGCTGTAATCGGCGACAAGCCATTTGCCCAGCGCATCATTCGCGGCGAAGAGGAAGACGCCGAGGAGGTAGAGAAGCATGCCGGTCCGTCTCTGGCCGGCTTCGATGGATTGCATGGGTGCTGCCGATGGCGGGCGCTGCGAGGGACTGCTTCATCTCATGGAATCCGGCGCCGGGGCCACCGAATTCTTGAATGGAGCCTCAGCCGGCGTCGGAAAGCCCCGTCAGCGATCGGCTCACACGGCGGAGCTGCGCGCGAGCCTTGTCGTCATAGGCCTGAGCGTTGGCCCGCGCGGGATGGAGACCGTTGTAGAAGACGCCGGTCTCCGCCGCAGTGCCAGCGGAGACAGCGAGGTTCAGGATCGCTTCCGCCCCCTCTTCGACGGTGCTCATAGGCGCGACGCCGGCGTGGCGCACCATCGTCGTGTTCATATAGGTCGCCGGATGGAGCGCCGTCACCGTGACCCCGCTGCCCGCGAGCTCGCGGGCGAGGTCGAAGGTGAACATGATCTGGGCGAGCTTGCCTTGGCTATAGGCTCGCCCGCCGTCATACCCCCGGGTCAGCATCACATCGGCGAAATCGAGGGGCTGCTGGCCGAGGGAGGCCACATTGACGATGCGCGCCGGCGCGCTTTTCCTGAGGAGGGGGAGCAGCAGATGGGTCAACAGGAAGCCCGAAAGATAATTGACCGCGAAACGCAGCTCATGCCCGTCGCGGCTCGTGCTTCGCTCATTGCGCCGCGGCCCGCTGCCCAGCCCGGCATTGTTGATCAGGACATGCAGGCGCGGATGGTTCCGGATGACGGTCTCCGCGAGCCCCCGAGTCTCCGCCAGCGAGGCGAGATCGGCGCGGTAGAAGCGCCCCTTGTCATTGCCCTTGGCGCGCATCGCCGCCAGCAGGCTCTCGGCCCGCCCGGAATCCCGGCCATGCACCAGCACCTCGGCCCCGGCTTCCGCCAGACGCAGCGCTACGACGCGGCCGACGCCGTCGGTCGCGCCGGTGACGAGGATGGTCTTGCCGTCGAGATTCATGAGGTCTCTCCTCCGGGGATGATAACGAGATAGGGGCTTGCCCGGCGCCTTCAAAGGCCGAAGATGGGCGCGGTCGACAATTGCCGCGGACAACGACGATGCTGCTTAGATTCCTCCGTATGGCCGCCCTGGGCTTTCTCGTCATCGCCCCGGCGGCCCTCGCCGATGAGGCGCCCCCGCTGTCGCAGGGCGAGACCGTCTATGCACCGGTCTATTCGGATGTCCTCTATGGGAATCTGGACGGTTCCGGCAACGCCTCGCGGATGCCCCTCTCCGCCATGCTCTCCATCCGCAACACGAACCCTGCTGCTTCCATCACCCTCAAATCGGCGCGCTACTACGACAGCGCCGGCAAGCTGCTCCGGGAGTTCATCGAACAGCCCAGGACCCTTGCACCGCTGGAATCTACGGAGGTCTTCGTCGAGCATCGCGACATGGCAGGCGGATCCGGGGCGAACTTCCTCGTTGTCTGGGAATCCGCTACGCCAGTCAACCCGCCGATTGTCGAGGTCGTCCACACCTATTTCTTCGGCAATCAGTCGACTGCCTTCATCAGCCCGGGTCGCCCGATCCGGACGACGCCGTAGCGCCCGGAGGGCGATGGCGGAGGCAATAACGCCATCGCCGCGTAAGCCGCTCCCCCTCTCCCGTCACCCCGGCGAAAGCCGGAATGACGGGTGGGAGAGAGCCGGTTCGTCGAGGTTAGGCTCCTCGCTTGAACTCCGAATAATAGCGGTGATCCGGCGGCAGGATGAGAGGTGCCAGGCTCGTCCGGTAGACGATCTCGGCGGGCTCATGGGCGACCCAGACATAGGCGCCGGTCTCCTCCATGATGTCCTGCATGCGCAGATACATCTGGGCGCGCTTGGCCGTATCCGTCTCCTTCAGCGCATCGTCGAACAGCTTGTCGAACTCCGGATTCTTCCACCGCTCCCAGTTCCAGATCCCCACCTGCGAGCTGACATACCACTGCGCCATCTGGCTGGGATCGGGCGCATCGCCGAAGCGCTGGATGTACATCTGGAGATCCTTCCAATCCGTGCCGGCCGATTCGAGGCCGAGGTTCCAGAAGGGGCCCGAGTCCAGGGGCACGATGTTGACGGTGATGCCGATATCTTCGAGGTTGGACTTCACCACCTGGGCCGCGGTCAGGAACGCGGCCTGGTTCAGGATCTTCAGATCCAGGGACAGGTCCTTGACACCGGAGTCCGCGACCAGGGCCTTAGCCTTGTCCAGATCGGGCTTCTCATAGGCCGTCTTGGTGCGATGGCCGATCAAGCCCGGGCAGACGATGCCGCGGGAGCGTTCCGCCACCCCGGCATAGGCGCTGGCGATGATGGCATCGACATCGACCGTGTTCTGGATGGCCTGGCGGATGCGGATGTCCTGCAGCTTGGGATGCTGCGTGTTCATCCCCATCCAGATCCAGTTGAGCCCAGGGCCCTCGAATAGCTTGGTGCCGGCGGGTGGGGTGCCGCGGTAGCGCTTGACCGAATCGAGGCTGATCTCGGTCAGGTCGATCTCGCCGGCCTCGAAGGCCAGCCCGGCGCTCTTCACCTCCTGGACGATGCGGATCTCGATATTGTCATAGGTGGGCTTCGGCCCGGTCCAATCGGGATTGACCGCCAAGGCGACGTACTGCGAGGGCACCCATTTCGCGATCCGATAGGGGCCGCAGGTCGCAGGAAAGGCGGTGGTGAATTTGCCGCCGGCCTTCGTAACCGCCGCCTTGGAGACGATGCAGCCGGGCCCGTCGCAGATGGTCGTGAACCAGATGGGCGCGAAGGATTCCTTGAGCTTGATGACACCGGAATATTTATCCGTGACCTCGACATGGTCGAGGACGCGCCATTTATCCTTCCAATCCGCCTTGTTGGCCGGATCGGCGATGCGCTCATAGGAGTATTTCACATCCTCTGCCGTGAGCTCGCCGAATCCGTCCGACCAGAGGATGCCCGGCTTCAGCTTGAAGGCGATGCTCTTGTCGTCGGTCATCCCCACCGATTCGACGAAGGCCGAGGGCCGCCAGGAGAGGGGGTCGCCGGGAACATAGAGGGCAAGCGACCCCAGGCAAGCATATTGCAGATCGATCTCCATGCCGCCCACCATCCAGCCGGGATCGAGCACCGCGATGTCGCGCCGGGATCGGAGGCTGAGAGGCTTGCTGTCCGCTGCCGCAGGCCGCCAGGGGGCAATGCCCGCCAGAACGGAACCGAGTGCCGTCACTTCCAGGAAACGCCGCCGATTGATCGCGATCATGACTGTCTCCCTGTTCTCGGCCGTCTCAAGCGCGGCCGTGACACTTGTTACGACATGCCTAGACCCTTAACGATATGATCGGGTCTTCAGCCGAGCTGCCGGGGTAGCCTCCGGTTCCAGCTGCGGGCGAAGACCCGCTTGCCTTCTTCGAACGCCTCGAGATCCGCCTCGACATAGAAGAACTCAGGGTCGCAGGAGACCGTCGTGCTGGTCTTCACCTGCGTATTCCAATCCGGACGCTGGTTGACGAATTCATGCTCCGAGGTGGCCCGCGCCGAGGCCGGATTCTCCGGGTCGATCCAATAGCGCAAGGTCTTGGTAAGTCCGGTGATGGTGCCGATCGCCTCGATCTCGGAAAGGCCGTCGTCGCGGGTCACGGTGATGAGCGCCTTGCCTGTCTCGACATCGCGCTCGAGCGTGCGCTTGACGGAGCCCTGGCGCAGCCATCGCCGACGCGTGGGCGCGGCCGTCACGGCGGGCTCGAAGCGCACGGCGCCGTCGTCGGGGCCGCTCACCCGGACCGGCAGGTCGATGTGGCTCTGCCCGTCGCGTATGGTCAGCGTCACCGCCTCGGGTGACGGCCAGACCGTGGGCCAATAGGCCGTGGAGACGGCGACGCGGATGCGATTGCCGGCGGCGAAGCGGTGGCCGCAGTCGTTCAGCTGTACCGTGACCTGGTAGGACTCGCCGGGCTTCAGTGCCTTGGGCGCGGCGTGACTCTCGCGATGGGTGAGGTTGAGGACGCCATAGGTCACCCGCGTCGAGGCGCCGGCGGGCGCCACGTCGCAGAGGCGCACGGCGACCATGGCGACGGGGCGGTCCGAGGCGAGGGTCAAGGTCACAACCGGCGCCCCCAGGATCTCCAGCGCCGCCTCCAGCGGCGGAGAATCCCAGGTGAGCGAATTTGCATCGTCTTCCCGCTGATCCATCGGCAGCTCGGGCCCCAGCCCGCCCAGCCCATAGGGGCACCATTCGCCGGCCACCCCGCCGGTCGTCTGGGGCGAGCAGATCCGGGATTCGCCCTCGTTGGGTGCCGCGCTTGCCAACCGGCCATTGCCGAAGACCAGGCGGGTCGGGCGACGCCCCGGCCGCGGCCACGCGCGCTCGGCGACCCAGCGGCCGGGGCGCTGGTCGTAATGCGATTTCGGCGGCACGCTGTCCTGGACATAGGCGCGCAGCATGGGCTCGCTCATGATGCCGGTGTCCCGGCCCTTCAGCCAGTGATCCCACCAGCGCAGCCCCTCCTGCAGGAACCCGATGGCCGGTCCGGGGACGCCGTTATGAGGATATTTATGGCCCCAGGGGCCGCAGAGCCCCAGCCGTGGACCCTTCAATTTCTCGAGCAGGCGGAAGATCGCGTTGGAATAGCCGTCCGCCCAGCCGCCGACCGCGAAGACGGCGCATTTGATCTGGTCGAAATCCTCGCAGACCGAGCCATGGCGCCAGAACTCGTCGCGCCATTGATGGCGCATCCAGATCTCGTGGAAAGGCTCGACATGCTCCAGCCGGTCGAGCCACATCTTCCGCCATTTCTCGCCGACGATGCGGGGATCGGGCGCCCGGCCGACACGGGAGAAGAAGCTCGACCCCCATTCGAGATTCCCGTTGATGAGCTGGCCGCCCATGTAATGCATGTCGTCGGCATAGCGGTCGTCCGTCGAATCGACGGTGATGATGGCCTTCAGCGCCTCGGGATGGCGCGCCGCCACCTGGAGCGAATTGAAGCCGCCCCAGGAGATGCCCATCATCCCCACTTTGCCGGTGCACCAGGGCTGCCGGGCGATCCAGGCGATGGCCTCGACCGCATCGTCCTGCTCCTGCTTCAGATATTCGTCCAGGATCAGCCCGTCGGAATCGCCGCTGCCCCGGATATCGAGGCGAACGCAGGCATAGCCGTGGCCGGCAAAATAGGGATGGGTCAGATCGTCGCCGTCGCGGGTGCCGTCGCGCCGGCGGTAGGGGATGTATTCGAGGATGGCCGGCACGGGGTTCTGCTCGGCGTCTTCGGGCATCCAGACCCGGGCGGCGAGCTGGACGCCATCCGCCAGCGGAATCCAGAGGGTTTCGATTTCCCGGATCCTGCTCGGGAATGCCGTGACCACCGTCATTCGCGCCCGCCCTGCATATAGTTATATATTGTATAATACAGCTGAATCTGCTTGGTTCAAGGATATCGCCGCCGGCATAGTAGTGCAAGCGGACGCGAGCCCACCGACCCGACTCTCGTCGATAAGTAGTTATACAATGTACAGCAATGAAATACTGGGTGGATAGATGACCAAGGCTGCAAGCATTGCCCCTGACCTGCGCGACCGCCTTCATTCGGCGGTCTTGTCCGATATTCTCGATGCGATGGGCTATCGCGATCAGGTGCTCGATCCCGCCATCCGCCCTCTGGACGACAAGCTGGTCCTCATGGGTAAGGCGCGGACGGGCCTCTATATGGAAGTGTTCCATGTCGAGCCCGGCGAGAATCCCTATGAGCTCGAGATGGCGCTGATCGACGATCTCCGGCCGGGGGACGTCGCCGTGCTCTGCTGTGCCGGGTCCCGCCGCATCACGCCCTGGGGCGAGCTCCTGTCCACGGCGGCGACGGCGCGGGGTGCCGGGGGTTGCCTGACCGACGGCATGATCAGGGATATCCGCCGGATCCGAGAGATGAAATTTCCGATCTTCCATGCCGGCATGAAGCCGACCGATGCCCAGGGCAGGGGCAAGGTCGTTGCCATCGATGTGCCGGTCGTCTGCGGCGGTGTGCGGATCACAACCGGGGATCTGATCTTCGGCGATGCCGACGGCGTCGTGGTCGTTCCCGCCGAGGCGGTCGAGGAGGCGGTGACCCGCGCGCTCGCCAAGATCGATCTCGAAACCACGGCCCGCGAGGAGCTCGGCGCCGGCGCTCTGCTCCGCGACGTATTCAAGCGGCATAACGTTCTGTAGCCGCGTTTGACCGCGAGGCAAGCTTGGCTGGCAGCCCTCCAAGACAGGCGGTTCGCATTCAATCCCTCGCCAGGGCGAACGGCATATTGGAGGCCGTCGCTGCGGCACCCAAGGGTTCGGCCAGCCTCACCGAGATCAGCAAGGCCCTGGGCCTCAACAAGACCACCGTCTTCAACCTGGCGGCCTCTCTCGTGGCCCTGGGCTTTCTGGAACGCGGCCGAGACTCCACCAGCTATCGCCTGGGTTTGCGCAATCTCGAGCTCGGCAGCGTCGTGCGTGCACGCCTGGACATCAGCGACATCGCAAAACCGGCCCTGCTCAAGATCTGCGCGGCGACGGGCGAAACGGCCAATCTCGCTCTGCCCAACATATCGGCCGCCATCATCATCGACAGCTTCGAGGGCCGGCACGCGCTGCGCTCGACCTCCTATGCCGGGGCCCCCTCGCCCTATCATTCCTCCGCCTGCGGCAAGGCGATCCTGGCCCATTTTCCGCTGGCGATGCGCAAGGCGATCCTCAAATCCTTTCCGCCCCGGGCCTATACGCCCCATACCCTGACCGACCTCGCCAAGCTCGAGGGACAGCTCGATATCGTCCGGCGCCGGGGCTATGCCAGCGAAAGCGAGGAAAATGAGGTGGGCCAGGCCTGCATCGCGGCACCCATCTTCGACGGCTTCGATGAAATCGCCGGCGCCATCAGCGTTGCCGGCCCGCTCGGGCGCATCACCGGGGCGAGAGCAGAGATCATCCGAATCGTGGTGATGCACACCAAGGCGATCTCGCGGGCGCTCGGCGCCCGTCCGGAGCGCAAGGCCATCTGACGGCGGGGCCCGCCATCGGGCAAAGGAGCGGGCTCTCAGGCGGGTTTTGCGGTCGCGAACACGCCTGCA
>DATHQQ010000040.1:0-6723 GCA_035482595.1 Verrucomicrobiia bacterium | reverse complement strand
CGCAACGATGTCGGCCGGGTGGCGGAGATCGGCAGCGTCGAGGTCACGGAGCAGTTCATCATCGAGTACTACTCCCACGTCATGCATATCGTCTCCAATGTGGAGGGCACGATCCGCCCGGGCTTCGATGCCATCGACGCGCTGGCCGCCGGATTTCCGGCCGGCACCACCTCCGGCGCGCCCAAGGTCCGGGCCATGGAGATCATCGACGAGCTGGAGCGCGAGCGCCGCGGGGTCTATGCCGGGGCCGTGGGCTATTTCGCCGCCAGCGGCGCCATGGATACCTGCATCGCGCTGCGCACCGCCGTGGTCAAAGATGGGACAATGTATGTCCAGGCCGGCGGCGGCATCGTCGCCGACAGCACGCCCGAGGCCGAGTTCCAGGAAAGCTGCCAGAAGGCCCGCGCCCTCGTCCGCGCCGCCCAGGAAGCCGTCCGCTTCGCCGCCGACCGCGGGGGCAATCGGTAGGGGCGATCGAACCAGACGCTCGACCTGCTTCTTTGGCCATCCCCCGCGTTCGAGCTTTTCCTTTTTGTCCCCCTCCCCCCTTGTGGGGGAGGGTCAGGGTGGTGGGTCAGATCCGCGTCTGCGGATCAATAGGAGACTGACAGCATCGGCTGCAGCGCAAAGAATATGGCCACCCCCACCCCGGCCCGCCCCCCTCAAAGCGCGGGCCTATCGGCCCGCAGGGGGCGGGTGAAGAAAGTACCTGCAGCGAATAACGAGATATCTGCGTGTCTTTAGCGCTCGCGCGGCAATGACCGTAGCGAGAACCGGGCGTCAGCTGTGACGCGTGTCGGGCCCCGGATCGCGGCCGGCGGCGGCTTCGGCCAGTCTTCCCAAGAAGTAAGCCCAACCCTTCGCATGGCTCTCGCAGGCGGCGGCGTCGGGCAGGCCGCTATGGGTCATGCGCAGCAGAGTGCCGCCCGCCTGGTCGATCAGGTCGATCTCGATCAGGCCCGACCCTGGCGGCATGTTTTCGCGATTGTCCCAGCCGAAGCTATAGGCGAGGCGGTGGACGGGGATGACCTCCGTGAACCTGCCGCGGGCGACATCTCTGCCGCTGATGTTGACGAGGTAGAGTCCGCCGGGTTGCGGCTCCACCGTCGCCTCGGTGCCCATCCAGCGCAGGATCTTCTCCGGGTCGGTGAGGAAGGCGAAGACGGTCGATGGCGGCGCGGCGATTTGCACCTCGCGCCGGACCACGAGCGGTTCATCCATCGCAAACCTCCTTCGGCAAGAGAGTCGGTCGGGGAGGCACATTCTTCACAACGCGCCTCAATTCGCAACCATGGGCCGGTGACATGAAAGGGCGGCCGCCCCATGATCCTCCCATGCTTCTGCCCGCCACTCTTGCCTGGCTGATCGACGAGGCCAGCGCCGCGGCCGGCCCCGAGCGCTTCCTCGCCGGCCTCGGTGCGCAGCTGATCGCCGACGGCCTTCCGCTCGCCGGGGGCGCGCTGACTTTGGCAGCGCCTCATCCGATTGTCGCGCGGCGCAGCTGGCTATGGCGGGCGGAGACCGGCGTGGTGATCGAGGCGCTGGGCTTCGGGGCGCTGGAGCTCGCCCGGCCCGGGCAAGGCGATCTCGGTCGCGACTGGCTCGCCGGGCTCGGCGCCGCGGCGGTACAGGAAAACATCGCGGGCTCGGCGCCCGACGATCCACTCCTCGGCTGGGCCGCCTCACGGCCGCTGACGGAGGATGAGGCCACCCTCTTGCGTGAGGCCGCGCGGTTCGCCGCCGCACCGCTGGCGGTCCTTGTCGCGCGCGCGACGCTGGCGGCACTGCTCGAGGCCTATCTCGGCCGGCGCAGCGCGGCTCAGGTGCTGGGCGGCAAGCTCCGGCGCCAGACCGGCGAGACCATCCGCGCGGTGCTGCTCTACGGCGATCTGCGCGGCTTTACCGCGCTCTCCGAGACTCAGGCGCCGGAAGCGGTGGTCGCTGCCCTCGACGCCTGGTTCGACCGTATCGCCGGCGCCGTTCACGCCTTCGGCGGCGAGGTCCTGAAATTCATCGGCGACGGCGTGCTGGCGGTCTTCCCCATCGGCGACCGGCCTGCTTCCGCCGCATGTGACGCCGCGCTCAACGCCGCGGCCGCGGCCGGCGCCGGCATGGCCCATCTCGACCAGACTCGTGCCCGTCAAGGCCTGCCGCAGCTGCCCTTCGGCATGGCACTTCACCTCGGTGAAATGCTGTGGGGCAATATCGGCACCGCCGACCGTCTCGACTTCACCGCCATCGGCCCTGCCGTCAATCTGGTCAGCCGCCTCGAAGGGCTGTGCCGGCCGCTCGGCCGCAGCGTGCTGGTCTCCGGCGCGGTCGCGGCCGAGACGACGGCGCGGCTGATCCCGCTCGGCGATCACACCTTGCGCGGCATCGCCACGCCCTGTGCGGTGTTCACGCCGGCGGGCTGACGCCCTACCCCGCCGTCGCCGTCTCCTGATGCAGGAGCGCGCTGGCCGGCACCAGCACGAACCCCTTCGCCTCCAGCGTCGGCAGCCATTTGAGCAAGGCGGCGATGGTGGTGGCGTGGGGATGGCCGATGGCGAGCGCCCGGCCGCGCTTCAGCGCGATCTCCTCGGTGCGGCGAAGCTGGACCAGCACCGCCTCGACGGTCTCGTCATTGTCGATGAAGACGTCGCGGTCGATATGGGGCACGCCCATCTCGCTCGCCATCCGCCCCGCGACGGTCGCCGCCGTGGTGCGGGAATCGAGGAAGGCAAGGCCGCGGGCCTTCACCTCCGCCAGCACCGGCTTCATTTCCGCTTCCGAGCTGGTGAAGCGGCTGCCCATATGGTTGTTGATGCCGACATAGCCGTCGAGCTGCGCCAGGGCCCAATCGAGACGCTGCCGATTCTCCTCCGGCGTCAGCGAGGTCTTCAGCGCATGGGGGCCGGCATCGAGCTCGCCGTCCAGGGGCTCCATCGGCACATGGAGCCAGAGCTCATGGCCGGCGGCGCGGGCCGCCGCGGCCTGGTGCGCCAGATCCTTTGCATAGGTCATGAAGGCGATGGTGATCGCCGGGGGCAGATCGATCACCCGGGCGGACTCCGCCTTGTCGATGCCCATATCGTCGATGACGATGGCGATAATCGGCCGCCCCGCGGTCTCCGGGACGGCCTTGGCATATTGCTGCCAGGGCGGACGAACGCCGCTGGCCGGCGGCGGGGCCATCGGCACGGTCCCGCTCGGAGGCAAGGCGGGCGCGGGCTGGGCTGGCGTCGCGGCCACCTTCGGCGGCTCGGCCGAGGGCGCGACGGCGGCGGCGGCAGAACTCGCCGCCGGCTTCGTGGCGACGGCGGGCGGGCTCGCCCGATGGGTCGCCACCAGCGCCCCGATGATCAGCCCGATGCCGGCGCCGCAGGCGAGCAGCAGTGCCGGGCGCTTGGCCAGTGCCGCCAGGAGGCCCGGCGCGGCTGTCGCTCTACTGCTTTTGGCCTTGCGGCGCCTGGTCACCCGGCCCTTGCCGCGCACCCGTTTCCGCGCGCTGAGCCAGCGCTTTGCGAATCGCTCGAACATGACCGAAGCCTATCATGGCTCAGCGCGATCTCGCCTCCTCCGCCTTCGTGGTTCCCTGGGCGAGGTCGTCCAGAATCGGGCAATCGGGCCGCTCGTCGCCGCGGCAGCAATGGGCCAGATGGGCCAAGGTGCGGCGGATCGATTGCAGCTCCTCGAGCTTGCGGTCGATCTCGCTCATATGAGCCAGCGCCAGCTCGCGGACCTTCCCGCTCGGCCGGCGCTGGTCATGCCAGAGGGCCAGCAGCTTCTCCACATCGGCGACCGGGAATCCCAGGCGCCGCGCCCGGTGGATGAAGCGCAGATTGGCGAGATCGCGGCCGTCATAGACGCGGTAATTCCCCTCGCTGCGCTTGGCCTTGGGGATGAGGCCGATGCTCTCGTAATAGCGGATCGTCTTCGCCGGCACGCCGGAGCGCTTGGCAAGCGCGCCGATGTTCATGGCTGGGATGGATTCCAAAACGGCCTTCATTCTGACCTCCGCGCCCAGCTGCTGCCGCCCCAAACCCGCAGCAGCAGCGAATTGCCCACGACGCTGACGCTGGAGAGCGCCATGGCAGCCCCCGCCAGCATGGGCGAGAGATCGCCGGAGGCGGCCAGCGGCAGCATGATCAGATTGTAGATGAAGGCCCAGAACAGGTTCTCGCGGATCTTGCGGCTGGTGCGCCGCGAGAGCTGGATCGCCTCGGCCACAAGGCGGGGGTCGCCGCGCATCAGGGTCACCGGCGCTGTCGCCATCGCGGCATCGCTGCCGCCGCCCATGGCCATGCCGACATCCGCAGCGGCCAGGGCCGGGGCATCATTCACCCCGTCTCCGACCATGGCCACGACCCGGCCCTCGCCTTTCAGCCGCTCGATCTCCGCGACCTTGCCCTCCGGCAGGACCTCGGCCAGCACCCGGGGGATGCCGAGCCTGGCCGCCACGGCCTCGGCCGCTGCCCTGCTGTCGCCGGTGAGCATGACGGTCTCGATGCCCCGCGCCTTCAACGCCGCGACCGCCGCGATCGCGCTGTCGCGCACCCGATCGCCCAGCCCGACCACGCCGAGCGCCCGCAGCGGGCGACCCGCCGCGACGAAGATCGGGCTCGCGGCATCGCTGGCGATTTTCGCAGCACCCGCCTCATAGCGGGCCAGATCGACCCCGAGCTCGGCCATGAGCCGCGCATTGCCGATGGCGACTTCCTCGCCGCCGATAGTCGCCGTGAGCCCGCGGCCACCGAGACGCTTGAATCCGGCTGGCGGCGTCAAGCCAAGACCCTTCTCCGCCGCGCGCGCCAGCAAGGCCCGCGCGATGGGATGCTCGCTGCCCTGCTGGGCCGAGGCCGCGAGGGTCAGAAGCCGGATCGGATCCTCGCTTTCGATCGCCGTCACCTTCGGCTGGCCTTCCGTCAGCGTGCCGGTCTTATCGAAGACGACCACCGAAATCTCCCGCGCCCGCTCGAGCGCCGCGGCGTCGCGGAGCAGGATGCCCCGGCGCGCCCCAATTCCCGTGCCCACGATGATCGCCGTCGGCGTCGCCAAGCCGAGGGCGCAGGGGCAGGCGACCACCAGGATGGAGACGGCCGGGATAAGGGCGGCCTGCCAATCGCCGCTCCCGAACCACCAGCCGATGAAGGTCAGGATGGCGAGCCCCAGCACCACGGGCACGAAGACGGCGCTCACCCGGTCGACCAGCTGCTCGATGGGCGCCTTGCTCGCCTGGGCATTCTCGACCAAGGCGATGATCCGGGCGAGCACGCCTTCATGGACGCCCGAGGTCGCCCTGACCCGGAGCAGCCCATCGCCGTTGAGAGCGCCGCCGATCACCTTGTCCCCCGGCTTCTTGGCCACCGGCAGGCTCTCGCCGGTCAACAGCGATTCATCCGCCTCGCTCTCACCCTCCAGCACCTCGCCATCGGCGGGGAAGCGCTCGCCCGGCTTGACGATCAGGATATCGCCGGGGCGAAGGGCCTCGGCCGGAAGCTCGACCGCCCGGCCGTTGCGCTCGATGCGCGCCGTGTCGGGGCGGAGCTTCATCAGCGCGCGAATGGCCGCCACGGCGCTGCGGCGAGCGCGGGCCTCCAGCACGCGCCCCAGCAGCACCAGGGTCACCACGACCGCCGCTGCCTCGAAATAGAGATGCGGCATGCCGAGCAGGAGCTGGTAGAGGCTCAAGAAAAAGGCGGCCGAGGTGCCGAGCACCACCAGCAGATCCATATTTCCATGACCGCTGCGCACGGCGCTCCAGGCCGCCTTATAGAAGCGCGCGCCGGCCCAGAACTGCACCGGGGCCGCCAGCAGGGCCTGAACCCAGCCGGGCAGCATCCAGCCCAGGCCGAGGAGCTCGGCGCCCATCTGGACGATCAGCGGCAAAGTGAGAAGGGCCGCGGCGGTGAGCTTGATCAGCTCGCCCTTGAACTCGGCCGCCTCCGCTCGGGCTTCGGCGGCTTCCTCGGCCGAATCCTTCGGCGCGGGAGATGCCCGATATCCGGCCGCATCCACGGCATCGAGCAGGGCGTCCAGCGGCGCCTCACCGCTGACCCGGGCCCGGCGGTTGGCGAGGTTCACCGAGGCCGAGCCGACGCCCGGCACCGCGGCGAGCGCGCTCTCCACCCGCCGCACGCAGGCAGCACAGGTCATGCCATGGATCGAAAGGTCGACCGGTTCCTTCGGAGAGATCTGATTCATGGACGGGATATGGGGCTTCCAGTGATTGGAAGGTCAAGACCCCATCGCCATATGTGCCTCGAGGCGCTCCAGCAGGCTCTGAAAATCCGCCCGCCCGCGAAGCGGGTTCATTTGCGTGTCGTGCTTGGCGATTCCCAGCAGCCAGGCGCGCGCCCGGGGCGCGTGGGAGAAGGCGAATTCCAGGCATTCCTGGGCGCGATCCAGCTTGCCGGCAACGGCGAAGGTGCAGGCCGCGTTGTAGCGCACGGTATAGGATTCGGGGTCCACCAGCATGGCGCGCTCCGCCCATGCCTCCGCCCGCGTGAAATCGCCGAGATAGGCCAAGGTGGCGGCGCCGATCCCCAGCACCTCCGCCACCTCGGGCTCCCCGCCAAAGGCCTCCTCGATGCGGCTGATGGCGCCGCGGGCGGCAGCCGTGCTCCGCTCCGGTTGCCCCAAGGCGACATAGATGTCCGACAGCAGGGTGAGCGGCTGGAAGTTTGCGGGCTGCCGCTCCGCCGCCCGCTCGAAGTGAAGGGCGGCGTTGGGAAAATCACCGGT
>DATHQQ010000039.1:0-3205 GCA_035482595.1 Verrucomicrobiia bacterium | reverse complement strand
GGATGGAGCGCATGGCGCATGTCGCCGACAGCAGCGGGGGCGATGGGCGAGAGCCGGCGCATGATCGCGGCATTCATCTCCGCGCCGAAACCGAAGATGACGGCCGCAATATAGAAGAACAGCAAGCTGAGCACGATGCCGCCCAGGCTGCCGTAAGTGACGTCGTAGTTGGCCAGATTGTCGACATAGACGGAGAATCCGGCAGCACCGGTGATCCAGAGAACCGCGGTGATCAGTGTGCCGGGCCAGATCTCCGTCAGCCGCCCCTTTCGGTTGGGCAGGAAGAGATGCAGGGCAATGAGCACGATCATGGTCGTGGGGATGACGGCACCGTAGCGCATCCGGAACCAGGCATTCGGATCGACCAGGACGTCGATGTGAAAATGAGCGAGAAGCCGCTCGATCACCGGCGCCAGGACGATGGCGAAGGACAGGATCGCCACCGCGATCGCGCTGAGGACCACGAGCACCACGCTCTGCAGCCGCAGCAGATAGACCGAGCGCGTCTCCGGGACGGCGTAGCAGCGGTTGAGCAGCAGACGCAGCGCCTCCACGCCGCTGGAGGCCGACCAGATCGCGAAGAGGATGCCGAAGGTCAGCAGATCGCCGCGGGGATGGGTGACGATGTTGGATATGGTCGGCGCCAGTACCTTGGCCACCTCCGGCGGGATGAACTGGAAGGCGAGGCTGATGAACTTGCCGGCCCCCTCTGCCTGGCCGATGAAGCCGGCGATGGCGACGACGAAGATCAGGAAGGGGAAAAGGGCCAGAATCGCCATGAAGGACACATAGCCGGAGATCTCCATGCCCTCGTGGTTGACGAGATTGACGATCGCCTCCCAGATCGTCGATCCGGCGGCGCGCAGCGACCACCCCCAGGCCGAGAGCCGCCGCCGCGCCCGCCTCGGCCGGGTGGCGCGACCCTTCATTCTGCTGGAACCCCTTTCACCAGGGCTTCGCCGCCCACCCACGGGGGAGAAGCGGCCAGAGCCCTAGCGATCCTGCCTCAGCTCCGGGTCGTCGAGCAAAGGAAAGTGGCAGCGGTGGATATGGGTCGGGGAGATCCGGTGCACCGCAGGCCGCTCCTGGCGGCAGAGCGGCTGGGCACGGGGGCAGCGGGTATGGAACTCGCAGCCGGGTGGCCGGCGCGCCAGGCTCGGCACCTCTCCCAGCAGCGGCACCTCCTCCCGGCGCCGGTCGGGATCGGGATGGGGCTGGGCGGCCAGCAGCCCGGCGGTATAGGGATGGGCGGCGCGCTCGAAGACCTCGCGCGTCGTGCCATGCTCGACGAAACGGCCCATATACATGATCGCCATCTCGTCGCTGACATGGCGGACCACGGCGAGGTTATGGGTGATGATGAGGTAGGTCAGGCCCAGCTCGCGCTGCAGCCGCGTCATCAGATTCAGGATCTCGCCCTGGACCGAAACGTCGAGCCCGGCCGTCGGCTCGTCGGCGATGATGAGCTTGGGCGAGAGGGCGACGGCCCGGGCGACGCCGACCCGCCGCGCCTGGCCGCCGGAGAGCTGGTGGGGATAGCGCCCGGCAAAATCCTTCGGCAGCCCCACCAGGGCCAGGAGCCGTCGCGCCTCGGCCTCCAGGTCGCGCCCGCTCATGCCATGGACCACGAAGGGCTCGGTGATCAGGGCGCGGACGGTGCGCCGCGGGCTCAGGCTCGAAACCGGATCCTGGAACATCATGGCGACATCGCGGTGATAGGATTTCTCGCCACGGGGATTGCGGACCAGCGGCTCCTCGCCCTCGAAGCGCAGGCTGCCGCCGGCGATGGGAACCAGCCCGGTGATGGCGCGCCCCAGCGTGCTCTTGCCCGAGCCGCTCTCCCCCACCAGCGCCAGGGTCGTGCCGCGGCGGAGCGTGAAGGAGACGTCGAGGACCGCATCGAGATAGCGGTTCTGCAGCTGCAGGATCTTGGCCCGGATCGGCCCCACCATGGCGTAGCGCACATGGAGATTGGCGATCTCCAGCAGGTTCTCGCTGCCGCTGGTGGCGGCCGAGCGCGGGACCTGCCCGCTGGTGGCGGGCTTGGCGGGGGCCGCGCGGGCCGGCTCAGCCATGGGCCGGCTCCGCCAGCAGATGGCAGCGCGCGAGATGGCCGGGGCCTGCGGCATAATCGGCCGGATGCTCCACCCGGCAACGATCGAAGACCTTGGGGCAGCGCGGCGCGAAGACGCAGCCGGCGGGGATGCGCAGCAGGTTCGGCACATCGCCGCTGATGGTCGGCAGCTCGCGGCGAATCTCCTCGATGCGCGCCGGATCGCATTCGAGCAGCGCCTGGGTATAGGGATGCTGCGGCCGGTGGAAGATGTCGCGCACCGTCCCCTGCTCCACCACCTCGCCGGCGTAGAGCACGACGACGAAATCGCAGAGCTCGGCGATCAGCCCGAGATTGTGGGAGATGAAGAGGATCGAGGCATTGATCTCCCGGCGTAGATCGCGCAGCAGCTGGATGATCTGCGCCTCCAGCGTGACGTCGAGGGCGGTGGTAGGCTCGTCGGCGATCAGAAGCTCCGGGCGCTCCAGGATTCCCATGGCGATGGCAATGCGCTGGCGCATGCCGCCGGAGAATTCGTGGGGATAGCGCTTGAGCTGGCGCTCGGGATCGGGAATGCCGACCCGGCGCAGCATAGCGGCCGCCTTGCGCCGCTTCTCCGCCATGGAGAGGCGCCGCTCGCGATACTGGATATCCAGCATCTGCAGGCCGATGGCGCGCACCGGATTCAGCGAGGTCATCGGATCCTGGAACACCATGGACAGGCGGTCGCCGCGCAGCGCCTGCATCTCGGCAGGCTTCAGCCCCAGCAGGTCCCGCCCGGCGAAATCGAGGCTGCCCCCGGTGATGGTCGCATTGCCCGCCATCAGCCGCATGACCGCGAGCGCCAGGGTCGATTTACCCGAGCCGCTCTCGCCCACCAGCCCGACGACGCTGCCCCGCGGCACCTCGACACTGACATTGCGCAGCGCCAGCACCGGACCCCGCGGCGTGCGGAAGCGGATGCTGAGGTTGCGCACCTCCAGAACATTGGGCGTCGGCTGCAGCTTTGCGGCGGGAACGGCTGCCATGGCTCAGACGATCCGGCGCAGCTTGGGATCGAGGAGATCGCGCAGGGATTCCCCGAGGAAGGTGAAGCCCAGCGTGGTGAAGATCAGCGGTATTCCGCCGGCCACCACGATCCAGGGCGCCTCG
>DATHQQ010000038.1:0-5327 GCA_035482595.1 Verrucomicrobiia bacterium | reverse complement strand
TCCGTCTGCTGCGCCATATCCCCCCTGACGAAGTTCCCGGTGGCCAGGTCAATGGGCGGCGTGCCGGAGACGAAAACGAAGCCATTGGCGCGGATGGCCGGCGAGAGCGGCACCCGCGCCTTGCGGATGCCTTCGGAGATTCCGGGAACGTCGATCACCGTCCTGTCCATTGCTCTCATCTCCGTTTATTGCGGCCGGGCAGCTTGACCCTTTCATCGAAGCCCGGCAATCCTGGAGGAACGGTTTTGCGGCAGTGGCGCCCATGGCGGACGGCTACGGATTGAACGACCTCATCCATGAGATGCGCCGCGTCACGGCAAAGACGCAGCTGCCGGCGGATATCCTGCGGCATCTGACGGCGCCGGCGCGCCGCCTTGCTCTGGAGCCGGCGTGGCTGGAGCCTCGCTTCCACGATTGCGATCCGGTGGCGGGCTTCGCCATCCATCCGCTGCATGAGGAACCCGATCACAGCCTCTCGGTCGTGCTCGCGGCCCTGCTGCCCGGGCGGGATCTGCCGCCGCACAATCACAAGACCTGGGCCCTGCAAGTGGGGATCGAGTCCTATTCGCTGAACCTCGCCTGGCGGCGGATCGACGACGGATCGCGTCCGGGCCATGCCGAGCTCGTGGAGACCGGCAGGCTCAGCTTCGGCCCCGGCGATGTCCTCGCCTTCATGCCGGAGGATATCCACAGCATCGTCAATGCGTCCAGCCAGCTGGCCCTGTCGCTCAATCTCTACGGCGTCAGCTATGCCGCCGCGCAATCGGAGAAATTCGATCCCCGGGCGCAGACGGTGAAGCCGCTGCTGGCGCCTTAAGCGCGATCATCCCTTCATCGAGGAGAGAACGATGCTGAAGCTATGGGGCCGCCCCACCTCCCTGAACGTGCAGAAAGTGGTCTGGGCCCTGGAGGAGATCGGCGTGGCCTATGAGCGGGTCGATGTCGGCGGCCGCCATGGGGGGCTCGACCAGCCCGCCTATATCGCCCGCAACCCGAACCAGCGCATTCCCACGCTGGAGGACGACAGCACCGTGGTCTGGGAGAGCAACGCCGTCGTGCGCTATGTCGCCGCGCGTTACGGCGAGGGCCAGCTCTGGGACGCGGATCCCGGCCGGCGGGCCCGGGTCGACCAGTGGATGGACTGGATGCAGACGACCCTGGCGCCCGATTTCTACGCGGTGTTCTGGGGCGTGGTGCGCACCCTGCCGGAGAAGCAGGACAAGGCGGCCATCGCGGCGCAGACGAAGACGCTCGGCGAGCGCTATGCCCTGCTCGACCGGCAGCTCGAAGGCCGGCCCTTCCTTACCGGCGACAAGCTCTCCATGGCCGATATCGTCAACGGGGCGACCCTCTACCGCTACCATGAGATGGAGATCGAGCGGCCGGCGCTGGCGCGGGTCGCCGGCTGGTATGAGCGCCTCAAGGAGCGTCCGGCCTATCGCAAGGCGGTCATGGTCTCCTTCGACGAGCTGCGGGCGCGCTAGAGCATTTCGGCTTGAGACGATCAGGCTCTGGAGCAAGATTCGGAGCGCGGGCGGTGGCGCTCCCTGCCATCTTCTCCTCATCGATCACGTGAGGAGATGGATCATGAGCTTTCGCATCAAGGGGCTGCCGGCCGAGACCTTCCGGCATCTGTTCGCCCTCTCCGACGAGGCGCTTCGCGCACAACGGGCACTGCGCCGCACGGTGGACGAGGAGAACGCCTTTCCCTGCCGCGTCAGCCTGACCGATGCGGCGCCCGGCGATGAGGTGCTGCTGGTCAACTACGAGCATCATCCGGTCGAATCGCCCTACCGCGCCAGCTTCGCGGTCTATGTCCGCGCGGGCGAGGAGACCTATGACGCCGTCGACGAGGTGCCGGCGCAGCTCCGCCGGCGGATGCTGGCGGCCCGGGGCTACGATGCCGACGGCATGCTGGTCGAAGCCGATCTCGTCGATGGAAAGGCGCTCGAAGCCAAGATCGAGCAGCTCTTCGCCGAGCCGCGCATCGCCTATCTGCAGCTCCATTTCGCCAGGCCCGGCTGCTACGCCGCCCGGGTCGAGCGGGCATGACGAAGGTGGGATTTCCCGGCGCCCCGATCTGTTTCTACAGGGAATCTGCAGGCATTACTCCCGACCAACGCTAAACCTATAGCATATACGTAAAAAGCGTATTTGTCAAACGGGCCTCGGTTTCGCGGCGGAGGTCTAGGTCTTGGCACCCAGATCGACACCGACGCCGCGCGCGGCCTCGCCGATCTGGGCCCAGGTGACCTCGTCGACGGGGATGCCTTCGGCCAGACGCCGCGCCCGCATCCGGCGCTCCGGATCGCCCGGAATGAGAACCGGCTCCTCGGGGTCGCGCGCCGGCGAGGCGGTGACATAGCCGGTGATCGCCTCGATCTCGTGGACGAGCCATGCCTTATCCACGAGCCGGGCGGGATCGAGGATGAAGGCCAGCATGTTGTTCGTGATCGTCTCCTGGCCCTGATGCTCCGGCGTCAGCGTGCCGCCGCCCACGATCGCCCCCGCCAGAAGCTCACAGGCGAAGGCGAGCGCATAGCCCTTGTGATCGCCCATGGGCAGGACCGCACCACTCGGATCTGCGAACAGCGCATTCGGATCGGTCGTCGGCCGGCCGGCGCCGTCGAGCAGCAAATCGGGTTCGAGCGCGCGGCCCTCATTGGCGGCGACCCGCACCTTGCCGACCGCCACCTTGCTGGTCGCCATGTCGAGAATCACCGGCCGCCCCGGCTCGGCCGCCGGAAAGGCGATGCAGACCGGATTGGTCGCCAGACGCGCGTCGCTGCCGCGATGAGGCGCCACATAAGACTTATGGCCGATCACATTGACGAAATGCAGGGAGACCAGGCCGGCCGCGGCGCATTGCTCGCCATAGCTTCCGATCCGGCCGATGTGATGGGCATTGCGCAGCGCGATGGCAACGAGCCCGGTCTTCCGGGCGCGCTCGATGCCGAGCTCGGTCAGTCGGCGCGCCACCACCTGGCCATAGCCCCGCTCGCCGTCATAGAGAAGGATCGCGCCCTCCTCCCGCAGGATCCGGCCGGCGCGATTGGGAATCAGCGTGCCGGCGGCGAGATTGCGCATATAGGTGGGGATCATGCCGACGCCATGGCTGTCATGGCCGCGGAGATTCGCCTCCACGAGATGATCGGCCACGATCCCGGCCTCCTCCGGCGCGCTGCCGGCCGCGATGAAGATCCGGGCGGCCGTCGCCCGCAGTGACGTCTCGGGAATGAGCATGATGAACCTGCCTCGCCAGCGACATTCCTAGCGAGGCCGCCGGCCGGGGCAAGGAAAATCCGCGCCCTGACCCGTGATGAGCCAGGATATCCGGCAGCGATAGCCGGCGAGCAGCGCGTCGAGCTTCCCCGCCGCTTTCAGACCCAGCCTTCGATCTTCAGGCCACTCGCTTTCTCGGCTTCCTCCCGCGACACCCGGCGCACCGTCTGGCCGAAGCTCCAGACATGGCCTTCGGGGTCGCGGGCGGCATAGACGCGATCGCCGTAGAACTGATCGGCGGGCTCGCGGACGATGACGGCGCCGGCCGCCCGGGCCCGCTCGCAATGGGCGTCGATGCCGTCCTGAAGATGGACATGGATCGATTGGGTGTTGCGGCCGCCGGTGGAGGCGGGGCTGGCGGCATAATCGGCCCATTCCGAGCCCACCATGATGTAGCCGTCCCCGAAGCGCATTTCCGAATGGCCGAGCTTTCCCTCGGCGTCGGTGATGAGCATCGTGCGCTCGAAGCCGAAGGCCTTCTCGAGCCAATCGAGGGCGGCCAGGGGATCCTTGTAATGCAGGGCCGAGCCCAGGCTGGGGCGGCGGAAGGGGTCATCCATTGCGGCATCTCCTTAGCCAGGACCGGAATATTTAACCCTTAGGAGAACTATTCTGTGAACCAGTCGCCTCGCCTGCGGTCATCCGGTCAGGCCACGCGAATGCCCGTCTGCCATTCCACGGGCTCGAAGCGGGCGATGTCGCTGACGAAATAGGACCCGTCGGCATCGACGAACAACCGACACTCGAAACCATAGCGCAACCCGGCGACGGTCAGGGCGCCCCGATAGACCTCGCTGGTCCCCCCGTCGGCTTCGGCCATCCGGTGGGAGAGCTCGCGCTCGACCTCGATGCTTCCCGCCAGCGCCTCCGGCACGCGCCCGCTGATACAGGCCTCGCACAGGGCATCTTCGACCCCGACGCCACCGATCGTATAGAGATAGGCATCCACCACGGCGAGCCAGTCCGTCATCTTCCCGACCTCCTGTCACCAAGGGCGAAGACTGTAGTCCACCCGAGAGAACATAACAAGAACATTCTCAGGGAGACCCATGCTTCGGGGGAGGCCGAATACTAGCCAGTCGGCGCGGCCCGTGCTTTAAGTGCACCGCCGGGGCGACCTACCGATTCCACTTCGAGTTTGGCGCTCGCATCTGACCAGGGGGAGCATTCGCGTGAGCATATCGATGACGCAGCCGAAAGCGCGGCAAGCAAGGCGCCAGGGCGCCGCCGGGCTGCTATCTGTCGCCGCGGCCTACCTCTGGATCGTGCCGGCCTGGGCGCAACAGTCGGACGCCGCCATTACCGGCGAGTCCTCCACCGTGCCGACCCAGATCCTGCCCCATGACCTCTCCGTCTGGAACATGTTCCTGTCGGCAGATGTGGTCGTGCAGGTCGTGATGGTCTCCCTCGTCTTCGCCTCGATCATCACCTGGACGATCTTCGTGGCCAAGAGCCTGGAGCTTGCCGGCGCCTGGCGCCATATCCATAGCGGGCGCGCCCTCCTCCATGCCTCGCGTACCCTGGAACAGGCCATGCAGAAGTTCCACGGCCGTCACGATCCGCTCGCCGGTCTCGTCAACGCTGCCCATGAGGAAGCGCTTCTTTCGGCGGAGATCCCGGGCGAAGGGTTGAAGGAGCGCGTCATGTCGCGGCTCGAGCGGGTCGAATCCGGGGCGGCGCGCGCCGTGAACCGGGGCACGGGGCTGCTCGCCACCATCGGTGCGACGGCGCCCTTCGTTGGGCTGTTCGGCACCGTCTGGGGCATCATGAACAGCTTCATCGGCATATCGAAGATGCAGACGACCAATCTCGCGGTGGTCGCCCCCGGCATCGCCGAGGCGCTGCTGACCACCGCCTTCGGCCTCGCCACCGCGATCCCGGCCGTGGTCATTTACAATTACTTCGCCCGCATGGTTGCAAGCTACAAGGTCAGCGTCTCCGATGGTTCGGCGGAGGTGCTTCGCCTGGTCTCCCGCGATCTCGACTTCCAGTATCGCAGCCTCATGGCTGCGCAGCCGGCGGCCTAGCCCCATGGCCCTGCGCCA
>DATHQQ010000037.1:0-2856 GCA_035482595.1 Verrucomicrobiia bacterium | reverse complement strand
TTCTCGGCCTGATCCTCACATCCGCCAGAGCGGCTGCTTCATCACGTCGAGCATGGCCGCATGGGCGGCGAGCTCTTCCAGCGTGGCGACATGCGGGCGCGGCGGGCGGGCGGGGCCAGCGGCGGCGGCGATGGCCGCGGCGGCCATGACCTCGGCCTGGACCAGGTCGAAGCCCGCCTGGCGGCCGCCGATCAGCTCGAGATAGACCTCGGCCAAGAGTTCGGCATCGAGAAGCGCGCCATGCAGGCTGCGGGCGGAGTTGTCGATGCTGAAGCGCCGGCAGAGAGCGTCCAGGCTGGCGGGCGCGCCGGGGAATTTGCGCCGGGCCATCTGCAGCGTGTCGACGGCGAGGGAGGCCTCCAGCACCTGCAGGCCAGCCTGCGCCAGCTCGGCATTGAGGAAGCGCATGTCGAATTCAGCATTGTGGATGACCAGCGGCGCGCCATCGATGAAGGCGAGCAGATCCTGGGCCACCTCGGAAAAGCGCGGCTTGTCGGCAAGGAAGACGGCCGAGAGCCCATGCACCGCGAAGGCATCCTCGGGCATGTCGCGGTCGGGATTCAGATAGCGCTGGAAATGCCGGCCGCTGGGCAGATGGTTCACCAGCTCGAGGCAGGCGATCTCGACGAGGCGATGGCCCGACGCCGGATCGAGGCCCGTGGTCTCGGTATCGAGGACGATCTCACGCATAAGCATTCCTTCGACGCGCTGTAGGAATCGGCTTAACGCCGCGCGAGTCCGGAGGCAAGAAAATACGCGACGAGGGAGTCAGACCGAGGCCGATTGACTCGCCGAGCGCGGAATCGAATCGATCAGCCGGCGGGTGTAGGGATGCTGCGGTCGGGTCATGATCTCTTCCGTCGGGCCATGCTCGACGATCTCGCCGAGATAGAGCACATAGACGCGCTCGACCACCTGGCGCACCACGGCGAGGTCGTGGGTGATGAAGAGATAGGAGAGGCCCAACTCGTCCTGCAGCCGCTTGAAGAGATTCAGGATCTGGGCCTGGACGGAGACGTCGAGGGCCGAGACGGGCTCGTCGCAGACCAGGATCCGGGGATTGACCGCTAGCGCCCGAGCGATGGCCACCCGCTGGCGCTCGCCGCCCGAGAGCGAAGCGGGGCGGCGATCGGCATAGGAGGCCGGCAGGCCGACTTCGCCCAGCAATTCCTCAATGCGCCGGTCCACGAGCCCCTTGTCGCCGGCGGCTGCGACATCGCCGGCGCGGATCGCCTCGAACAGGCAGCGCCGCACGCTATGCTTCGGATTCAGGGTCGAATAGGGGTCCTGGAACACCATCTGGATGGAGCGCCGCAGACGCGACCGGTCGCGCGCCGCCAGCGCGGTGAAATCGGCGGCCTGGATTCCGTCGATCTCGATGCTGCCGGCGCCCGGCGTCTCCAGCCCGACGAGGCAGCGCCCCAGGGTGGTCTTGCCGGAGCCGGATTCGCCCACGAGGCCGACGCTCTCGCCCGGGGCGACCTCGATGGCCACGCCCTTCAGCGCCCGCACCGGCCGACCGCCGCGGCCATGGAAGGTCTTCTCCAGCCCCTGCGTGCGGATGATCGGCGCGGGAGCGATGGCAAGCGCCGGGATCGGCGCTTCCTCATCGAGGGCGCGATGGCGCAGGGCCCGCATCTCGCCGGCAATCTCCTCGCGGCGAAGGCAGGCGCCCAGGCGGCCGGGCTGCTGCTCGACCAGCGGGGGGGTCCCCGCGCGGCACCGCGCCTCGGCCCAGTCGCAGCGCGGGGCGAAGGGGCAGATCCCCATGACATCCTCGGCCTTGGGCACGGCGCCGCGGATGGCGATCAGCCGCGGCACCCGCCGGCTCGCCGGGGGTTCCGACAGCAGGAGGCCGAGGCTATAGGGATGCAGGGGATCGCGCTCGACATCGCTTGCCGCGCCCACCTCGAGCAGCGCGCCGGCGTAGAGCACATGGACACGGTCGCAGGTCGAGAAGGCCAGGCGCAGATCATGGGTGATCAGGATCAGGCTCATGCCGCGGCTCGCTTGCACGCGCTGGAGCAGTCGTATGATCTCGGCCTGGGTGGTGACGTCGAGCGCCGTCGAGGGCTCGTCGGCGATGAGGAGCTCCGGGTCGCGCGCCAGGGCCGCGGCCAGAGCGACGCGCTGGGCCATGCCGCCGGAGAGCTGGAAGGGCAGGCGATGGGCGACATCCTCGGCGGAGATCCCGACCTCTTCCAGGCGCCGGCGCACCTCGTCAGCGCGGGCGCCCCGGCCCGCGAATTCCGGCCGGTCGCGCAGCATCTCCTCGATATGCGCCCCGCAGCGCAGCAGCGGGTTCATCATGGTGAAGGGATCCTGCAGCAGCAGGGAAAGCCGCCGGCCCCGCAGACGCCGAAGGTCGCGCTCCGTCATCTCCATCACATCGACGCCGTCGAAGCGGATCTCGCCGGAGGCCGCCACCCCCGGCGGCAGCAGCCGGCCGATGGCTTTGGCGGTCAGCGACTTGCCCGAGCCGGATTCGCCGACGATGGCGATGGTCTCGCCCCGGCCGAGGGTCAGATCGGTGCCCGTGGTGATGATCCGCCGCCGCACGCCGTCCTGGGCCCAGATCTTGAGATCGCGCACGGTGAGCAGCGGCGCGACAGCTTCCGTCACTTGGCCCATCGCTCGGCGAGCCAGTCGCCGATCAGATTCATGCTCACGGCCGTCAGGATGATCATGGCGGCGGGCAGCAGCAGGGCTACGGGATTGGAGAACAGGATGTTGCGGTTCTCGAACAGCATGCGGCCCCAATCGGGCGTACCGGGCTGGACCCCGAGACCAAGGAAGGAAAGCCCGGCGAGATTGACCAGCGCGAAGGCGAAATCCAGCAGCACATAGGCCAGCACG
>DATHQQ010000036.1:0-3448 GCA_035482595.1 Verrucomicrobiia bacterium | reverse complement strand
CCGCCGAGCCTGGATCCGGCGCAATCGCCGGTCGCCATCGTGGCGATCGACGAGGAGAGCTATGCCGCGCTGGGCAATTTCCCGAAGGTTGTCTGGACGCCCTGGCTCGCCGTCGTCATCGAGGCGCTGCTCGCGGCCAAGGTCAAGGTGATCGGCCTCGACATCGTCTTCCCGACCACCCTCGATAACTTCGTCTGGCAAGGGGCGCGCCCGCTCCAGGGCATCGACATACCCTTCCTCCAGGCGCTGAACGACGGTGCGGCGGACGACCGCATCCTGCTTGGCTATACATCGACCAACGGCCGCAATATCGCTCCCGATCCCTCGCAGCAGGCGGCCGCCGAGGGCGCCGGCAATCTGGCACCGTTGAATCTCGAGCTCGACGCTGATGGGGTGGCGCGATCCTACCCGGCGAGCTTCACCGCCGCCGACGGCAGCGCGGCCGTCCCCTCCCTGGCCTTCGCCCTGGCAAAGCGCGCCGGGATCACGCCGCCGGACAGCGGGCTCCTGCTCGATTTCGCCTATGGCCCCGGCCATATCCCCGTCTACAGCCTAGCCGACCTGCTCGCCTGCGCCAACGCCCATAAGGACGGCTTCTTCGCCCAGCATTTCGCCGGCAAATCGGTGATCCTGGCCGAAGTGCTGGATCAGGAGGACCGCTACTTCACCAGCGCCAGCCTGATGTCCGTGGGCCGCCGCCAGGTTCTGCCGCCCTCGACTCAGCCGCGCTGCATTGCCTCGCCACAAGGGGCGGTGCCCATCAGCTTTGCCGGGCGCTGGAAGATCCCGGGCGTCTATGTCCACGCCACGGCCTTGCAGAACATGGCCCTCGGCACGGCGATCGCCCCGCTGCCACGGCTTCCCGCCGCACTGGTCGTCGGCCTGATCGCCTTTGCAGCGGCCCTGGGCTTCTACGCCGTCTCGCCCCTCATCGGCGCGGGTGCAGCACTCCTTGCCATTCTCCTCATGGCCTTGGCCGGCGCCTTGGCCTTGGCTCACGGCCTGCTGCTGCCGGCCGTGACCGCCTGGGTCGGGATAGGGCTCGCCTATCTCGTGACCGCCGGCGACCGGGTCGTGCTGGAGCAGCGCAGCCGCCAGCGGGTGATGGATATCTTCGGCGCCTTCCTGTCGCCCGCGGTGGTGCGCAAGCTTGCTGCCGATCCCAAATCCCTGTCGCCGGTGCGGCGCGCGGCGACCATCATGTTCATCGACATCGTCGGCTATACCAGCCTGACCGAGAGCCTGAAGCGCGAGCCGGACCGGCTCATCTCCCTGCTCAACGAATATCTGGGGCTGCTGGCCGATGTGGTCCGCAAGCATGGCGGCTATGTCGATAAATTCATCGGCGATGCCGTGCTGGCGGTGTGGAACGTGCCGACGGTGGAGCGCGCCGACGCCGGGCGGGCTGCGGCCGAGGCGGCGCTTGAATGCGCCGATCTCGTGCGCGCCAAGGGCCGCGCCCGCAAGGACGGCATCAAGGTCGACGTGCGCATCGGGATCGCCAGCGGCGAGGTGACCGGCGGCCTCGTCGGCTCCACCACGAGGGTCAATTACACGGTCCTGGGCGATGCGGTAAATCTGGCCTCGCGGCTGGAGAGTTCCAACAAGCTATTCGGGACGCATATGCTGTGCTGCGATGCGACGGAGTCCGATCTCGCAGCGGCCGAGGCCACGGCGGGACAGCTTACCGTCCGGCGCCGGCGTCTCGGCCGCGTCCAGTTCAAGGGCAAGAGCGAGGGGATCGGCGTCTTCGAGCTCCTCGGCCGCCCGGACGACGGAGAGGCCGAGAGCGGTGATTTCGCCGCGGCCGTGGCGCTGTTCGAAGCCGGCGAGCTCACGGCGGCGGCCGCCGCCTTCCAGCGCATCGCCGATCTTGAACCCCCGTCGCGCATCTATCTCGAGCAGATCGCCGAGCTGGAGCGCGCCGCCGCCCGACCCGAGAGTTTCATGATCATCCTCCATGAGAAGTAGGAGAGCCCCATGACCGCCGAAACCAAGCGACCCCGCATCGAGGCGCCCTTCATCATCGGCCGCCGGCGCATGCTGACGAGCTCCCTGGCCCTTGCCGCCGGCGGGCTGCTGAGCGGCTGCTCGGGAGCGGGGCTGGATCCCACCAGCCTGATCACCCAAGCCGCCACCACGGGCACGAGCCTCGCCCAGACGGAATCTCTCGGCGAAAAGGATGAGATCCAGATCGGCAATACGCTCTATGGCCGCATCGTCGATGCCCAGGGCGGCTTCTATCGCAATGCCGCGGTGCAATCCTCCATGGAGCGCCTGGCGGCGCCGCTGATCGCAACCGCCAAGCGCCAGCAGCTTCCCTGGGAGATCGTGGTTCTCGACAACAACGAGGTCAACGCCTGGGCCCTGCCGGGCGGCAAGATCGGCGTCGACAAAGGCCTTATTCGCTATTGCGCCAGCGAGACCGATCTCGTCACCGTCATCGGCCATGAGATCGGCCATGCCGATCTCGGCCATGGCATCGCCCAGATCCGCACCCAGCAATTCACCCAGACCCTCACCAGCAGCGGCAGCGAGCTGCTCCAGTCCCAGCTCTCCGGCCCCGCCGGCGAGCTGTCGGGCCCCTTGCTCGATGCGCTGCAGGGCCCGATCGAGCAGATGGTGACCTCCGGCTATTCACGCCAGGCGGAGCGGGAGGCCGATCAGAACGTGCTCAAGGTCTATCAGCAGCTGGGCTACGACCCGCACAAGGCCTCCCATTTCTTCCATACCATCCTGGAGATCATGCCCAAGGACACCACCGCGACGACCTCGCTGTTCTCGACCTATCCCGGGACGGTGGAGCGCATCGAGGCCATCGACGCGCGGGCGGCGACCATGGCCGTGCCGGGCGGGATGGTGCAGTCCGAGAGCTTCACGGAGTTGAAGGTCGTCTTCCCGACGCGGCAATATTACCGGCGCCACGCCGTGGCCTAGGCGGGTCGGGGCCGAGCGCTTCCCGGCGATCGTGGCGAGGCCTGTCTAGCGGCTGTCCCATTGCGGAGGCGGCGCTTCTTCCCTCTACCGCGCTCTGAAGCGGGAGAGGGAGGGGATTTGTCCGTCCCTGGCGGCTCCCCAGGCCAGCCCTTAAGATCGGCCCATGATCCCCGCGCCCACCGCCGAAGATCTTGCCATCCGGGACTCCGTCCGGCGCTTCGCCGCGAGCGATCTCGCGCCACGCGCGGCGGCATTCGACGACAGCGAGGCCTTCGTGGGTGCCCATCTGCCGGGGCTGGCGGCCCTCGGCATCATGGGCCTCAATCTGCCGGAGGAATGGGGCGGTGCCGGCGCCTCGGCCTTGGGGCTGGTGGGCGCCGTCGAGGAGATTGCCAAGGCTTGCGCGGCGACCGCCTCCATGGTGACGGCGCATTTCCTGGCGACGGACGCGATCCTGCTCTCCGGCAGCCCGGCGCAGAAGACGCGCTATTTGCGGGACGCCGCCGCGGGA
>DATHQQ010000035.1:0-2350 GCA_035482595.1 Verrucomicrobiia bacterium | reverse complement strand
CCGCGAGCGACCTTTCCCCAAACCCTGCGCGGGATTCAATGACCGTGACCGCCGGTCCGGCAGCGCCGTGGCCGGACAGGTTGGGTCCAATCCGCGCCCGATTCAACCCCCCCTCTTTCCCACGTCCACTCCCAAGGAGGCTCCCATGAGCAAGGTCTTGATTCTGTATTATTCCACCTACGGCCATGTCGAGGCATTGGCCGGCGCCATCGCCGCCGGTGCGCGCGAGGCTGGCGCCGCGGTCGATATCAAGCGCGTGCCGGAGACCACGCCCACGGCGGTGGCCGAGGCCGCGCACTTCAAACTCGACCAGGCCGCCCCGTTCGCCACGATCGAGGACCTGACCAACCATGACGCCATCATCATCGGCGGGCCAACGCGGTTCGGCCGGATGTCCTCGCAAATGGCCGCCTTCCTTGACCAGGCCGGTGGGCTTTGGGCGAAGGGCGCGCTCAATGGCAAGGTGGGCTCGGCCTTCACCTCGACCGCCAGCCAGCACGGGGGCCAGGAAATGAACCTGTTCTCGACGATCACCAACCTTCTCCATTTCGGCATGGTGGTCGTGGGCCTGCCCTACAGCTTCAGCGGGCTGACCGAGATGGCTGAGATCACCGGCGGTGCGCCCTACGGCGCCACCACCATCGCCGGTGCTGACGGCAGCCGCCAGCCAAGCGAGAACGAGCTGGCCGGTGCTCGCTTCCAGGGTCGCCATGTGGCCGAGATCGCCAACAAACTCTTCGGCTAGCGCAGTCGCCCGCTGAGATGAATCGAATGTGATCGCTGGGGGGATTCCCTGGGGAAGCTGTGTGTGAGTCGATAGGGCCTGTGATTCGGGAGACGAACATGGGCGCTGCGCATTCGGACGATCTTCGCATTCGGGTGGTGGACGAGGTGGCGACGGGACGGATGTCGCGCCGCCAGGCGGCCGCGCATTTTCGGGTGAGCGCGGCCTCGGCCGTTCGTTGGGTGACATTGAAGGCCGAGACGGGAGGGGTGGCGCCGCGTCCGCGCGGCGGCCGAAGCCGCTCGCCGCTGGAGCCCCATGCCGCCTGGTTGCTGGAACTGGTGGCGAAGGAGCCGGACCTGACCCTGGCCGACTTGGAACGCCGGATCCTGGAGGACTTGGACCTGCCGATCACGGAGGTCTCGATCCGCCGCTTCTTCAAGCGTCATCGGATCAGCTATAAAAAAAACGCTGCACGCCTCCGAGCAGACGCGGCCCGACGTGGCGCAAGCGCGCGAGCAGTGGAAGGCCGAGCAGCCCCTCCTTGATCCCAGGAGGCTGGTCTTCATCGATGAGACCGGGACCAATACCAAGATGGTCAAGGCCTACGGCCGCTGCCCCACTCATCAGCGGCTGATCGGTCGCCAGCCCTTCGGTCACTGGAAGACGACGACCTTCACCGCCGCCTTGAGGTGCGACGGGATCACAGCACCGTTCGTCCTTGATGGCGCCATGAACCGCGACGCCTTCCTGGTCTACGTCGACACGGTGCTGGGCCCCACCCTCTGCGAAGGCGACATCGTCGTCATGGACAACCTGCCGGCTCACAAAGGCGACGCCGTTCGAAAGCTCATCGAAGCCCGCGGCGCCACCCTGCGCTTCCTGCCGCCATACTCTCCAGACCTCAATCCCATCGAGTTGGCCTTCGCCAAGCTCAAGACCCTTCTGAGAAAAGCCGCAGAGAGAACCGTCGGTGCTCTGTGGGATCGCATCGGCCATGTCCTCGAAGCCTTCACTCCCGAGGAGTGCGCAAACTATCTGCGCCATGATGGATACGTTGCAGCTTAGGCGGCGAATGCTCTAGTACTACAGTTGCGGATCAGGTGAATTTCTGATTCTCTTCCATGGTTTATGGAAGGGAGAGAGAGCCATGTCTGTCGCCTCGTGGTCAGGATCGTTGTTGGCCTGGGAGCAGGAGCTCGCGGCACTGAAGGCCCGCATTGGGCGGGTATTGCGTCGGCGAGAGCTGCGCGAGACTGGGGCTGCGTTTTTGGACGGGCTGTTGTCAGGCATTGAGCGCAAGACCGGCTGGCTGATGGCCGAGCAGTCCGGAGCCGAGCGGCCGTATCGCATGCAGTCGCTGCTGGGGCGCAGCCAGTGGGACGCTGATCGGCTGCGGGACGAGGTGCGCGATTATGTGGTGGAGTCGCTGGGCGACGCCGATGGCGTGTTGATTGTCGACGAGACGGGGTTCGTGAAGAAGGGTGACCGTTCGGCTGGCGTCGCGCGCCAGTACTCAGGCACGGCGGGTCGGATCGAGAACTGCCAGGTCGGCGTGTTCCTGGCTTATGCGAGCCGCTATGGCCAGGCGCTGATCGATCGCCGCCTTTATCTGCCGGAGAGCTG
>DATHQQ010000034.1:0-8458 GCA_035482595.1 Verrucomicrobiia bacterium | reverse complement strand
AGTACCGCATTCCCAAGGAAGGGACCCAGCTCTGGATCGACAATCTGGCGATCCCGGCGGATGCGCCCCATCCCAACAACGCCCTGCTCTTCATCAATTTCCTGATGGAGCCGCAGATCGCGGCCGACGGGGCGAACTTCGTCAATTACGCCACGCCGAACAAGGCGGCCCTGCCCCTGATCAAGCCGGAGCTGCGCAACAATCCGGACGTCTACCCGCCCCCGGATGTCATGGCCAAGCTTTTCCCGGACAAGGTCGCCACCCCGGCCGTCGACCGCCTGCGCACCCGCACCTGGACGCGCATCAAGACCGGATCGTGATCTCCTCCGCATGACCTGAGGCAGCGCCCCGCTTCGGCGGGGCGTTTGCTTTGGGGTGTGCTTTCAGAGGCTCGAGTGGCGGCAGCAAGATTGACAACCCAAACATCCCAAGGGGACACTGCAGGTACAACCGGCGAGAGAGCTTGCAGCACCATGCGCCGGGCGACAGATGGGGGATGCGACGGATGGCGAATGCCAAGCCCAAGGCCGAGCAGCGGCAGCCCTGGCGGGATCCCGAGGCCAAGCCCTATATCGAGATCCAGAACGTCAGCAAGAAATTCGGCGATTTCACGGCGGTCGACGATGTCTCCCTGAACGTCTATCAGGGCGAGCTCTTCTCGCTCCTGGGCGGATCGGGCTGCGGCAAGACGACCCTGCTGCGCATGCTGGCGGGCTTCGAGACCCCCACCTCCGGGCGGATCCTCATCGACGGCATCGACATGGCCCACATCCCGCCCTATCTGCGGCCGACCAATATGATGTTTCAGTCCTATGCCCTCTTCCCGCATATGACGGTGGAGCAGAATGTCGGCTTCGGGCTGCGCCAGGACGGCACGCCGCGGGCGGAGATCGCCAAGCGGGTGGACGACATGCTCAACATGGTCCAGCTCAACGGCTATGCGAAGCGCAAGCCTCACCAGCTTTCGGGCGGCCAGCGCCAGCGCGTGGCGCTGGCCCGCAGCCTGATCAAGCAGCCCAAGCTGCTTCTGCTCGATGAGCCTTTGGGCGCCCTCGACAAGAAGCTGCGCGAGGCAACGCAGTTCGAGCTCATGAACATCCAGGACAAACTCGGCGTCACCTTCATGGTCGTCACCCACGACCAGGAGGAGGCGATGACCCTCTCCACCCGCATCGGCGTCATGAATGCGGGCCGGATCGTCCAGACCGGCACGCCGCAGGAGATCTACGAATTCCCCGGCAGCCGCTTCGTTGCGGATTTCATCGGCTCGGTCAATCTCTTCGAGGGCATCGTGACGGAGGATGAGCCGGAATATGTCCGCATCGAATCCGCCTCGGCGGGTGGGACTCTCTATATCGGCCATGGCATTTCCTGCGTGCCCGGGGCCAAGGTCGCCGTCGCCGTTCGGCCGGAGAAGATGCAAATCACCCGGGAGACGCCCGCGGCGGGAGCCGACAATCATCTCGCCGGCACGGTCCGCGAGATCGCCTATATGGGCGACCTCTCCGTCTATCTGGTCGAGCTCGACAGCGGCAAGACGGTGAAGGTCACCATGCCCAATCTGGTGCGCTCCGCCGAGCAGCGCCTGACCTGGGAGGACAAGGTCTACCTCACCTGGCATGAGACGGCCGCGGTGGTGCTGCAGTCATGAGATCGGGCTATATCCCGCTGGGGGAGCGGATGTCGAACCGGGGACGATTCATTCCGTTGCTCCTCGACCGCATACCGCTGCTGCGCTGGCTCCGGCGCCTGCTGCCCTCGGGCCAGAGCCTGGTAATCCTCGTTCCCTATGCCTGGCTGCTCGCCTTCTTCGTCGTACCCTTCGTCATCGTGGCCAAGATCAGCGTGTCGGATCAGGCGACGGCCATGCCGCCCTATACCGAGATCGTCCGATCCGTCGCCGGCGGCCAGCTCTCCTTTGCCGGCGGCAAGCAAGCCACTGGGACCCAGCCGGCCGCCGAAACCGCGCCGGCCGCCCCGGCGGCGAGCAGCAGCGACGCCGGCGATGCGGAGCAGCCGGCCATCGCCGGCGGCCCGCCGGAGGACGTGGAGGGCGGCCTCTATATCAAGCTGAACTGGGACAACTACGGCTATCTCTTCAGCGACAACCTCTATTACAAGGCGGGGAAGAACGCGGTCTTCACCGCCTTCATCTCCACCCTGCTCTGCCTGCTGATCGGCTTTCCCATGGCCTATGGCATCGCGCGCTCGCCGACGACCTGGCGCAGCACGCTGCTGATGCTGGTGATCCTGCCCTTCTGGACCTCCTTCCTGATCCGGGTCTATGCCTGGATGGGAATCCTGAAGAACAACGGGCTGATCAACAATTTCCTGATCTGGCTCGGGGTCATCCACGATCCGATCCCGATGATGAACACGAATTTCGCGGTCTTCATCGGCATCGTATATTCCTATCTGCCCTTCATGATCCTGCCGCTCTATTCGACCCTGGAGAAGATGGACCTCTCCTTGCTCGAGGCGGCCGAGGATTTGGGATGCCGACCCTGGAAGGCCTTCCTTCAGATCACGGTGCCGCTGGCCATGCCGGGCATCATCGCCGGCTCGATGCTGGTCTTCATTCCCGCGGTGGGCGAATACGTCATCCCGGAGCTGCTGGGCGGCCCCGACAGCCTGATGATCGGGCGCATCCTCTCCAACGAGTTCTTCAGCAACCGCGACTGGCCCGTGGCCTCGGCCGTGGCGATGGCCATATTGATCATCCTGGTGATCCCCATCGTCGTCTTCCAGTACTATCAGAACAAGCAGGCGGAGGCCGGGGCATGAACAAGGGGCTCTCCTGGTTCGTCCTGATCCTGATGCTGGTGGGATATCTCTTCCTCTACGGCCCGATCCTGTCGCTGATCGTCTACAGCTTCAACGTTTCGAAGCTGGTGACGGTCTGGGGCGGCTTCTCCTTCAAATGGTATGGGGTGCTGGCCCAGGACGATGCGATCATCCGGGCCGTGAAGCTCAGCTTCCTCATCGCCGCGGTCAGCGCGACGGCGGCGGCGATCCTGGGCACCATGGCCGGCTATGTGCTGGCCCGCTTCCGCCGCTTCAAGGGCCGCCTCGTGTTTACGGGCATGGTCTCCGCCCCGCTGGTCATGCCCGAGGTCATCACCGGCCTCTCGATGCTGCTGCTCTTCGTTTCGATGGAGCAGCTCATCGGCTGGCCTGCCGGACGCGGGAAGGTGACCATCATCCTCGCCCATACCACCTTCTGTCTGACCTATGTCGCGGTCATCCTCCAGGCGCGGCTCTCGCAGCTCGACCAATCGCTGGAGGAGGCGGCGCTCGACCTCGGCTGCCGCCCGCTGAAGACCTTCTTCGTCATCACCTTGCCCATCATCGCACCGGCCATCGTCTCGGGCTGGTTGCTGGCCTTCACGCTCTCCCTCGACGATGTGGTGATCTCGAGCTTCACCACCGGGCCGGGCGCCACGACATTGCCGATGGAGGTCTTCTCGCGTGTGCGCCTTGGCCTCAATCCCGAGATCAATGCGCTCGCCACCATCATCATCGCCGCGGTGGCCTCGGGGATTCTCATCGCCAGCATCTTCATGAGCCGGCAGGAAAAGCGCCGCCAGCGCGACATGCAGATGGCGATTGCAGCGAACAAGTAACGCCCTCTCCTTCTGCAGTTATTCCGGCGAAAGCCGAAATCCAGGGGCCACATGATCGGCTGCGTGCCACACGCCCCTGGACCCCGGCTTTCGCCGGGGTGACGGAAGGGAACAGTTGCGATCAGGCGCCAATATTGATCCAGGTCGCCTTCAGCTCAGAATATTTGTGCAGCGCGTGGAGCGACTTGTCGCGCCCGAAGCCCGACTGCTTGAAGCCGCCGAAGGGTGAGGAGATGTGGCCGTTGTCGAAGCAGTTGACCCAGACCACGCCGGCCCGGAGCGCGCGCGCCGTCTTGAAGGCCTTGGTGATGTCGCGGGTCCAGACGGCGGCGGCGAGGCCGTAGATCGTGTCGTTGCCGATCTTGACCGCCTCCTCCGGCGTCTTGAAGGTGATGGTCGAGAGCACGGGCCCGAAGATCTCCTCCTGGGCAATGGTCATCTTGTTCTCGACCCGGTCGAAGACCGTGGGCTCGATGTAATAGCCGCCGGTCTCGTCGCGGGCGCGCTTGCCCCCGAAGACCAGCGATGCCCCTTCCTTCTTGCCCTTCTCGATATAGCCCAGCACGCGCTCCATCTGGGTCTTGTCGACCATGGCGCCCATGCCGGTCTTGGGGTCCAGCGGATCGCCGGGCTGCAGCTTCTTGCCGACGGCGAAGATCTTCTCCAGCACCTGGTCCTTGATCGATTCCTCGACGATCAGCCGCGAGCCCGCGTTGCAGACCTCGCCCTGGTTGAAGAAGATGCCCCAGGCCGCGGCGGTCGCCGCGGCATCCACATCGGGGCAATCGGCCATGATGATGTTCGGCGTCTTGCCGCCGCATTCCAGGGAGACGCGCTTCATATTGCTCTCGCCGGCATAGCGCAGGAAGAACTTGCCGACCTCCGCCGAGCCGGTGAAGGCGACGCAATCGACATCCATATGCCGGCCCAGCGCCTGGCCCGCGGTCTCCCCATAGCCCGGCACGACGTTGAATACACCCTCCGGGATGCCGGCTTCGGCCGCCAGCTCGGCGATGCGGATGGCGGTCAGCGGCGACTGCTCGGCGGGCTTCAGGATGAAGGAATTGCCCGCGGCCAGCGCCGGCCCGATCTTCCAGGACGCCATGAGCAGCGGGAAGTTCCAGGGCACCACCGCCGCCACGACGCCCACCGGCTCGCGCCGGATCAGGGAGATGGCCTCGGGGCCCGTGGGGGCGATCTCGTCATAGAGCTTGTCGATGGCCTCGGCATACCAGCGGATGCATTGGGCCGAGAGCGGAATGTCGATCTTCGAGCTGTCGCGGATGGGCTTGCCCATATCGAGGGTCTCGAGCAAGGCGAGCTCACCATTGTGCGCATCGATCAGATCGGCGAAGCGGATCAGGATCTTCTTGCGGTCCGAGGGCGCCATATTGGCCCAGGTCCCCTTCTCGAAGGCGGCGCGGGCGGCCTTCACGGCGCGGTCCACGTCCTCCTTGTCGCCGGAGGCGACCTGGTTCAGGACCTTGCCGGTGGCGGGGTTGATGTTGTCGAAGGTCTTGCCCGAGGCCGACGGCACATACTTGCCGTTGATGAAGGCCTGGCTGCGGTAGGTGAGGCCGGCAGCCTGCGCTTGGAAGTTTTCGAGGGATAGAGCGGCGGACATGCGAAGGCTCCTGGATAAGAAAATGGAAGGCCGGGACAGTAACTATCCGGCCTGCTTGCGGCAAGAAGGCGGGTGAGCGGGAATGACGGAGGAGAATGTCGCTCCTAGAACCCTGTCACCGGCTTGAACTGGCGGCCGAGCTGCAGCCCCTGACCCTGGTAGTGGGAGCCCAGCGGCATGCCGTAGAGCCGGTCCGGGGTGGCGGCGAGGCGCTCGTAGCGCAGCCAGCCGACGGTCTGGCCATGTTCCAGCACGAACGGCACGTCGCGGGAACGCACTTCCAACACGGCGCGGCTCCCCTGCCCGCCGGCCGGGTCATAGCCGAAGCCGGGATCGAAGAAGCCGGCGTAGTGGACACGGAATTCGCCCACCTGGGTATCGTAGGCGATCATCTCTGCGGCGTGGTCCGGCGGCACCATGACCGCCTCGCGGGTCGCCAGGATGTAGAAATCCGCCGGATCGAGCACCAGGCCGCGGCCGGGCCTGAGCGTGATGGGGTCCCAGAAATCCAGGGGGTCGTAGCGGTCCCGCGCATCCACATCCACCAGCTCGCCATGCTTCTTGGCCTTCCAGCCGACGAGACCCCGCTCGCCCCGGCTGGCGAGATCGAGAGTGACGGCGATGCCCTCGCCGCGGATGACCGCATGCTCGTCGTCCACCAGGCGATACTGCTCCTGCAGGCGGCGGAGATTGGCACCGCTGCTGCCGGGACTGCCGCGTCGGAAACGGATCTGCGAGAGGCGCGTGCCCTGGCGCACGATGACGCTGAAGGTGCGCGGGACGATCTCGGCGTAGAGCTGGCCCTGATAACCCGCGGGCACCTCGTCGAAGGCCCGGCCGCGATCGGTAATAAGGCGCGTGAAGATGTCGAGCCGGCCGGTGGAGCTTTTGGGATTGGCGGCGGCGGCGATCCGGCTGGGAAGCCGGAGCCGCTCCAGCAGCGGCACGACATAGACACAGTCCCGCTCCAGCACGGCGCTCTTGGTCAGGTCGATCTCATGCAGGGCGAATTGCTGGATCTTCTCGGCAACCGTCGAATTCTCGCCCGGCAGGAAGCTCGCCCGAACCCGGTAGGCGACGGCGCCCAGGCGCAGATCGAGGCTCGCCGGCTGGACCTGGCCCGGCAGGATATCAACCTCGGACCAGATCTCATTGTCGCGGATCAGCGCACGGATCTGCTGGTAGGGCAGCAGGCCGGTGCCGGGCAGACCTGGCTGGGCCGCATCGCCGCTCGTCTTGTCGAAGAGTTCGTTGGTTTCAGGCACGGGTCAGATCAAATCCGAGCGTCGGGAGTTTTGCGAGCGAAATCTGCGGTAGATGGCTGGCCATGTCTGTAGAGCCGCCTTTCAAATTGGTCCCATGGAATCGCCCACGGCGGGCCTGAGCATATTGTGCGGTCCATTGAAATGTGATCAGGTTTCAATGCAACTACCAATCGCAATCGCCTTCCGGTTTCGAGAAGGCAGAGGGGGGAAATGGGATGAAAAAATTAATTGCGGCCATGCTGTTCTCGATCGCATTACTGACCGGCGGCACGATAAATGCCTCGGCAAACGACTGGGGCAAGTTCACGATCCACAACCAGTCAAATTATATCATTGTTGGCTTCTACACGAACGAAGGCGATGGCTGGAGTTCGAACTGGCTCCAGGAGCAGGTGACCGCCGGCGACTCCGCGTTGATGGAGTTCACCCATCAAGGGCCGTGCCAGGTGACGTTCCGCGTGGGCTGGCTGACGACGACCAACGAGGAACAACTGGGCGAGCCGTGGAACATCGATATCTGCGACGCTCACAACGTTTACTTCGACGACGACAAGGCCAGCTACGATTGACGAAGCATGTATCCGGTCGGCGCCAGCCGGCCGGATACCGCCCACCGGGTCATCCATAGCCAAGGCTCGCGATAATCGTACCACCTCAAGTGGTTGCGGAGTTGTCCCCACAATTCACAAGGGGCGATGGGGACATCTTAGAAGAGCCCTTCGACCTCGCCTTTCTGGTTCAGGAAGATGCTGTTGGCCGCCGGAACCTTGGGCAGGCCCGGCATGGTCATGATCTCGCCGCAGATGACCACCAGGAATTCGGCGCCGGCGGAGAGCTTGAGCTCGCGGATCGGGACGACATGGTTGCTGGGCGCGCCCTTGAGGCTGGGGTCGGTGGAGAAGCTGTATTGGGTCTTGGCCATGCAGACGGGATAGTGGCCATAGCCCGCCTTCTGGAACTCGGCGAACTGGTCGCGGATTTTCTTGTCGGCGATGATGCCCTGGGCGCCGTAGAGGCTCTGGGCGATGGTGCGCACCTTGTCCCAGAGGGGCATCTCGTCGGGGTAGAGGGTGTGGAAATCCGCCGTGCCCTTCTCGGCCAAGGCGACCACGGCATGGGCAAGCTTCTCGGTGCCGGCACCGCCATCGGCCCAATGGGTGCATTCGATGGCCTCGACCCCCAGCTCGGCGCAGGCCTGTTGCACCGCATGGAACTCGCCATCGGTATCGGCGACGAAGCGGTTGACCGCCACCACCGGCGGCACGCCGAAGCTCTTCACGTTCTCCACATGGCGGGCGAGATTGGCGATGCCCTTCTTCAGGGCCTCGATGTTCTCCTTGCCGAGATCCTCTTTCGCCACCCCGCCATGCATCTTGAGCGCGCGGATGGTGGCGACGATCACCGCGGCGCTGGGCTTTAGCCCGGTCTTGCGGCATTTGATGTCGAAGAACTTCTCGGCCCCGAGATCGGCGCCGAAGCCGGCTTCGGTCACGACATAATCGGCGAGCTTCAGGCCGGTCTGGGTCGCGATCACCGAATTGCAGCCATGGGCGATATTGGCGAAGGGTCCGCCATGGATGAAGGCCGGGTTGTTCTCCAGGGTTTGGACCAGATTGGGCAGCAGCGCATCCTTCAGCAGGACGGTCATCGGCCCCTCGGCCTTCAGGTCGCGGGCGTGGATGGGCTTGCGGTCGCGGGTATAGCCGACGATGACGCTGCCCAGCCGCTTCGTGAGATCGGCGAGATCGGTGGACAGGCAGAAGATCGCCATCACCTCCGAGGCGACGGTGATGTCGAAGCCGTCCTCGCGCGGGAAGCCGTTGGCGACGCCGCCGAGGGAGGAATTGATCTGGCGCAGCGCCCGGTCGTTCATGTCCATGACCCGGCGCCAGGCCACGCGGCGGGTGTCGAAGCCGAGGTCGTTGCCCCAGTAGATATGGTTGTCG
>DATHQQ010000033.1:0-7151 GCA_035482595.1 Verrucomicrobiia bacterium | reverse complement strand
AGGGCTTCGAGGCCTCCCGGTCGACCTCGACATAGCTGATCCCGATATCCCGGAGCAGCCGGTCGTCCAGGCTCATCAGATGCATCCGGTCCTTATGCCGGCGCTGCCAGGTCAGGAGGGTATCCACCATGGTCTCGAGGCGCCCGTCGACCGCATGAACAAAACGGGTCCAGCGGCGGGAGGGCTGGGAAGCCTGGGGCCGGAGGGCGGACTCATTTATGACAATCTGGTTCATGTTGCTCTCCTTTGGAGCGGGTCGCGAATGGCCGCGATCCATGCCGGTAATCTGGTGGAATTCCCGCTTGCTCTCAAACGATCGTTTCTCATATGTTTCGTTAGAAAAACTAACGGGTGAACAGCCCATAGGTGGACCAATGGCCGACCGCCTCCCGCCCCTCAACGCCCTGCGGTGCTTCGACATCGCCGCCAAGCATCTGAGCTTCACCAAGGCGGCTGCCGAGTTGAACGTGACCCACAGCGCCGTCAGCCATCAGATCAAGGCCCTGGAGGAATGGCTGGGCGCCCCCCTCTTCCGCCGCATCAACCGCGGCCTGGTGCTGACCGACGCCGGCCAGGCCTATCTGAAGCCGGTGCGCGACAGCTTCGAGCGCCTGGGCGAGGCGACGCGGCGGCTCAGGGTGCGGGAGCGCAGCGGCCCCCTCACCGTCAGCGTCATGCCCTCCTTCGCCGCCAAATGGCTGTTGCCGCGCCTCAGGCGCTTCCGCGAGCGCCATCCCGATATCGATGTGCGGATCTCGGCCGACTCCAAGCTCACCGATTTCGCCCGCGAGGATGTGGATATCTGCATCCGATACGGCCGCGGCGTCTGGCCCGATGTGGATGTCGAGCTGCTGATGCGCGAGACCATGTTCCCGGTCGCGAGCCCGCGCCTGCTCGAGGGGCCGGCGCCGCTGAAGACCGTGGCGGATCTCTGCCACCACACGCTGATCAGCGACTATGACTGGCGGGTCGATTTCTGGCAGCTCTGGCTGGAGGCCGCCGGAATGACGCGCTTCGTCGCCAAGCACACCCTCAGCTTCAACTATTCCAATCTGATGCTGCAGGCCGCGATCGACGGCCTCGGCGTCGCCCTCAGCCAGAACGCGCTGGCCGGCGACGATCTCGCCGCCGGAAGGCTGGTGCGGCTCTTCGACTACACGCTCCCCACCGACTTCGCCTTTTACGTCGTCGTGCCCGAAGGCACCGCCCAGCGCCCCAAGATCGCCGCCTTCCGCAACTGGCTGCTGGAGGAGGCCTGCGGCAAGGAGCCGGAAGCGCCGGTGACGGGGCCGGCGGTGGCGTGAGGCGCGTCGTGGCTGTGCACGTTGAACGGGAGTCAGACCGCTATGTACGGCGGCACCCACAAACACATCCGTCATTCCGGCGAAAGCCGGAATGACGGTATTGAGAGTTGAGCAACGCGGGCAACGATACAGCCCTACCCCGCCCCTACCCCTCGCCCTTCATCTCCCGCGCGATCGTCTTTTCCAGCGCCCCGCCCTCGCCTTCCAGCCCGGCGATCACGCCCTGGCGGTCGGCCTCGTTGCGGTTCTGGCTCAGCTTCCATTTGCCCTCAAGGCGATCGATGAGGAGGCGGAAGCCGACGATGCCGCGGAGCTGGGCAGCGATGTAATCCGCAGGCGCGTCGCTCACCGCCCAGGGGCGGTCGCGCTTGCCTTCGTGGAGCGCGGTCAGCGCGGTGACGATGGCGCGCAGTCGCTCCACATCCTCGAAGAACTCGATGCGGCCATAGGCATGGACCGCGAGATAGTTCCAGGTCGGCACCACTTTCCCCGTCTCCTGCTTGGTCGGGTACCAGGCGGGGCTTACATAGGAATCGGGGCCGAGGAAGATGGCGAGCGCCGGCGTCTCCACCGCCACGCGGCGCCATTGCGGGTTGGCCCGCGCGATATGCCCACGGATCGCGCCATGGGGGCCTTCGCCGGCATCGAGCAGGATCGGCACATGGCTCGCCTCCATGCCCTCGGCACCCAGGGTCACCAGCGTGGCGAGCCTTGCGGCACGGATCGCCCCGTGCAGCGCCGGAAGCTGCTCTTGCGTGAAATGGGGCGGCAGATACATGAGAAATCTCCTAGGAGCCTAGCTGAGGATCGGCTCCAGCCGGTCCATGGCCTGGCTCAGCTTTTTCGAGTCCGCGGCGAAGCAGAGCCGGAGATAGCCTTCGCCGCCGGCGCCGAAGGCCACGCCCGGCGCCATGCCTACCCGGGCTTCCTCCACCAGACGCAGGGCCAGCTTGTAGGAATCCGGCTCGCCCTCCACCTGGAACATCAGATACATCGAGGCTTCCGAGCGGGTCAGCCTCACGCGGCGCATGCCGCCCAGGCGTTGCGTCACCAGATCGCGGCTGGCGCGATAGCGGGCGATCTGATCGGCGACGAAATCTTCCCCCTGGTCGAGGGCCGCGATGGCGGCGCGCTGCAGGAAGGCCTGGCCGCCGCTGGTGTTGAACTCCAGCAGCTTGTCCATCACCGGCACCATGCCCAGCGGCATGACCATCCAGCCGAGGCGCCAGCCGGTCATGGCCCAGGTCTTGGAAAAGCTGTTGACCACCAGCACCGGATCCGTGGGCGTTGCGAACTGCAGCGCCGAGGGTGCGACGACCCGGTCGTAGACCAGGCGGTTGTAGACCTCGTCGGCGATGAACCAGATGTTCTTTCGGCGGCAGAATTCGATCACGGCCTGGAGCTCGTCGGCCGACATGGTCCAGCCCGTGGGATTGCCGGGGGTGGCAGCATAGATGACGCGGGTGCGGCCATCGACGGCGCCGAAGAGCTTGTCGAGATCGAGACGCCAGCCGCTGCCGTCATTGTCGAGGGCGACCATGCGCACCTCGCCGCCCATGATCTCCGCCGTGGCGAAGATATTGGGCCAGACGGGGCTGACGGCGACCATGTTGTCGCCGGCGTCGATGGCGATCTCCATCGCCACCATCATCGCGTTCATGCCCGCCGAGGTGATGGCGATGCGCTCATCGGCGATCTCCACCCCCCAGTGGCGCTTGTGATAGCGGGCCAGCGCCTGGCGCAGCTCGGGGATGCCGCGCTTGTAGGTGTAGAAGGTCTCGCCGGCGAGCATCGCCTGATGGGCGGCATCGGCGATGAACTTCGGCGTCGGCAGGTCGCCTTCGCCGACAGCCAGCATGATCAGGTCGGGCCGCGAGAAGCCGTGGCGCCAGACATCGACGATCTTGGAATCTTCGAGCTCGGAGATCTGAGGGCGGATGGGGAGGTTCATGCGGGAACGGGCTTTCTTCGCGGTGGGCGGCGCATCAGCACCAGGACATTGCCCAGCAATACCAGAGCCACGCCGAACGCCGCCAGCGGCGTCCAGCGATAGCCCTCGAGCCAGGTGGAGAGGGCCAGGGCAACGAGGGGGAAGAGGACGGAGGAATAGGCGGCCCTGTCGGCGCCGATGCGATGCACCAGCGTGAGAAAGCAGCCGAAGCCGATCACCGAGGCGAAGAGGGCGAGATAGAGGAGGGCGGCGCTATAGGTCCAGCGCCCGTCATAGACCAGCGGCAGGCGCTGGGCCAAGGCGATGGCGAGCGAGCAGAGCGCGCCATAGCCCATGCCGATGGCATTGCTCTCGATCACCGGAATGCCGGCGAGCTTGTGGCGCACCGAGACCATGTTGCCCAGGGAGGCGAAGGCCGTCGCCAGCAGCGACAAGGCAAGCCCGAGGGCGGCACGGCTGTGCAGGCCGAAGCCCGCGACCTCGGGCCAGAAGACGAGGCCGAGCCCGGCCAGCCCCAGCAGTGCGCCGATGAACACCCGCGCGTCGACGGGGGTGCGGAAGAAGAGGGCGCCGTTCAGGATGTTCATCAGGGTGATGGTCGAGAAGCAGATGGCCATGAGGCCGCTCGGCATGTCAAAGCTCGCGCGGTAGAACAGGATGTAATTGAGCGAGAAGAGGCAGATGCCCTGAGCCGCCATGAAGAGATGGTCGCGCCGCCCATAACGCAGCCGCCGACCGGTCGCCAGGCAATAAAGGATCAGCATCGCCGCGGCGAGCAGGAAGCGATAGGCAATGGAGAGCTCCACCGGCACCACCCCGGTCTGGAGCGTGATGGCGAACCAGGAGGTTCCCCAGATCAGCACGGTGAGGAGGTAGAGCAGGGAGGTGGGCACCGATAGCCCTCGATTGGCGCGGCTTCTTACTGGCCCGCTTTTCTAGCCCGCCCGGAACCCGCCGCGCCAGCCGTGGCAGCCGCAGCCCAGCCATGCAGGAGGTGGGAAAATGTATCGGTACATCTGGGCGGCCTATCTACCCCCGCGCCGCGTCCGCGGCGAGGCGTTCGGCCAGGGCCGGCATGGCCGCCGCTTCGGCATTGGCGAAGGCGATGCGGAGGTATTCCTCCTGCCCGGGGCCGAACATGCTGCCGGGGAGTGCCAGCACGTTCTGCTCGTCGGCCAGCCGTCGCGCGACCTGGGCCGCGGGCCTTCCGTCGAAGGGATGGGTCAGATAGGCGAAATAGGCGCCGGCGCTGACCAGGCGATAGCCCAGATCGTTGCGCGCCAGGCTCTTCAGCAGGGCGGCCAGTCGCCCGCGCATGAGCGCCGTATTGCCGCGCCGCCACTCGCCGAGATGCTCGATGCCGTAAATCGCCGCCATCTGCCCCAGCCGCGGCGCGCAGATCGCCACCGTATCCATGGCCTTGGCGATCTCGGCGAGGAGGGCGGGCCCCGCGATGACCGACCCGACGCGATAGCCGGTCAGGCAATAGACCTTGGAGAAGCTGTAGAGCTGCACCAGCGTGTCGCGCCAGCCGGGGAGCGCGAAGAGCCCGTGGGGAGCGTCGTCCGTCGGCAGGAAATCGCGATAGGTCTCGTCCACCACCAGCGCCAGATCGTGCCGCCGCGCCAGATCGAAGAACTCGGCGATCACATCCTGCGGATAGATGGCCCCGGTCGGGTTGTTGGGCGTCACCAGCACGATGGCGCGCGTCTTGGGCCCGATCAGCGCCGCCGCATCGGCCGGATCCGGCACGCCGCCGCGCTCGGGCCGGAAGGGCAGATGTCGCGCGGTGACGCCCTGCATGTCGAACCACATCTGGTGGTTGAAGTAATAGGGCAACGGCAGAATCACCTCCTCGCCGGCCCGCGCCAGAGCGAGGAGGGCGAGGCAGAAGGCCTGGTTGCACCCCGCGGTGATGCCGACATCCTCGGCCGCGAGGGAAGCGCCGTAGAAATCGCCCATGTCGCGGGCGAGTGCGGCGCGCAGCGCCGGCAATCCCAGGATGTCGGTATAGCGGGCGCTCGCCGCCTCGCCGACGATCGCCGCCAGATGATCGGTCAGGGCCGGGGGCGGAGGATAGCCCGGCACCGCCTGGGCGACATCGATCAACGGCTTCTCCGCCGGAAAGCGCCGCCCCTCGATCCAGCTATGGGCTTCGGCGATCGGCGGTGGTGCGACGGCGGCGAGGAGGGGGTTAAGAGCGAGCTTCATGGTCAAGTTGAACCACAGAGGCACAGAGTCACAGAGAAGAGAAAGGACTGGGCCGCGGAGCGGCCCCACGAATCAAGGCGAGGCGAATCAGGATCGAGCACGTTCAGCTCGCTCTCTCTGTGCCTCTGTGTCTCTGTGGTGAATCTTATCTTACTCATTCCAAGAGCTCCTTCCTGTTCCGATAGAGCTCCAGCGCCTCGGGGTTTGCCAGCGCCTCGCGGTTCTTGACCGCGCGGCCGTGGACCACGTCGCGCACGGCGAGCTCGACGATCTTGCCGCTCTTGGTGCGCGGAATGTCGGCGACCTCCAGGATCTTCGCCGGCACGTGGCGCGGCGTGGTGTTGCGGCGGATCTGGGCCGATATTTTCTTCGTCAGCGCCTCGTCCAGCACATGGCCCTTCTGCAGCCGCACGAAGAGCACGACCCGCACATCGCCTTCCCAATCCTGGCCGATGACGATGCTCTCGGCCACCTCGGGCAGCTGCTCCACCTGGCGGTAGATCTCCGCCGTGCCGATGCGCACGCCGCCGGGATTCAGCACCGCATCGGAGCGGCCATAGATGATCAGCCCGCCATGCGCCGTCAGCTCGACATAATCGCCATGGCACCAGACATTGGGGTAGCGGGCGAAATAGGCGTTGAAGTATTTCTGCCCATCGGGGTCGTTCCAGAATCCGACCGGCATGCAGGGGAAGGGGGCGGCGCAGACGAGCTCGCCCTTCTCGCCCACCACCGGCTTGCCGGAATCGTCCCAGACCTCGACCTGAAGCCCCAGCCCGCGGGCCTGGATCTCGCCGCGCCAGACCGGCCCGGTGGGATCGCCCAGCACGAAGCAGGAGACGATGTCGGTGCCGCCGGAGATGGAGGAGAGGCAGACGTCCTTTTTGATATCGGCATAGACGTAGTCGAAGCTCTCCGCCACCAAGGGCGAACCGGTGGAGGCGATGGTGCGCATCGGCGTCAGGTCGTGGGTCACCCGCGGCTTCAGCCCGGCCTTGGCGCAGGCGTCGATGAATTTGGCCGAGGTGCCGAAGAAGGTGCAGCGCTCCGCCTGGGCGAAATCGAAGAGCACATTGCCGTCGGGCTGGAAGGGCGAGCCGTCGTAGAGCAGCAAGGTCGCGCCCGAGGCCAGGCCCGAGACCAGCCAGTTCCACATCATCCAGCCGCAGGTGGTGAAATAGAATTGCCGGTCGCCGCTCCTGATGTCGCTATGGAGCAGATGCTCCTTCAGATGCTGGATCAGCGTGCCGCCGGCCCCGTGCACGATGCATTTCGGCACACCCGTGGTGCCCGAGGAATACATGATGAAGAGCGGATGGTTGAAGGGCAGCCGCGCGAAGGCGATCGGGCCGGCGGGGTAGGGGGCGATGAAATCCGCCAGCCGCACGGCCTTCGGCAGTTTCCCCAGATCCGGCGCGTCGCTGAGATAGGACAGCACGATGACCCGCTCGACGCTCGGAAGCTGGGGGAGGCATTCGCCGATACGGGAAAGGGAATCGAAGCTCTTGCCGCCGTACCAATAGCCGTCGGCGGTGATCAGCAGCTTGGGCGCGATCTGGCCGAAGCGGTCGAGCACCCCCTGGACGCCGAAATCCGGCGAGCAGGAGGACCAGATGGCCCCCAGGCTTGCGGTGGCCAGCATCGCCGCGATGGTCTCCGGCATATTGGGCACGAAGCCCGCCACC
>DATHQQ010000032.1:0-9268 GCA_035482595.1 Verrucomicrobiia bacterium | reverse complement strand
GCGCAACGCGCTGTTCCTGGCGATCTTCGATACGCTCCACGCGAGCCAGCGCGATGTCGGCTGGCGCCGGCTGGGCGAGAACGCCCATTGCTACAAGCGCCAGTCGGTCTATGCCGGCTTCCATGAGGAGATCTCCGCCGCCATCGCCGAGCGCAAGGGCGACCAGGCGCAGGTGCTGATGCAGCAGCATCTGAGCGACGTCCAGCGCTACATCTACCAGCACGCCTTCCCCGGAGTCGGCACCGCGCAATAGTCCCGGCGAGGCGCTCGGGCGGCCGCCGCGGCTTGCCCGCCCTGAACCTCTATGTTAGGCATGACCGGCTTCGGCGCCGATTGGTTCGCTCTTCGGGGTTTTACCGGGACCAATGCCTAACCATCGGGCAATAGGTCTCGGCCACGGGCCTTGGCCCGGGCCGGCGGCGACCGGATGAAGCGGCACTCAAAGACGGGGCGGCCATGGCGGGCAGCGCGACATACGACTACATCATCGTCGGCGCCGGCTCGGCCGGTTGCGTCCTCGCCGACAGGCTCTCGGCCGACAAGGACGTCTCCGTCCTGATCCTCGAGGCCGGGGGCTGGGACCGCAACCCCTGGATCCACATCCCGCTCGGCTGGGGCAAGATCCTGCAGAAGCGGCTCCACGACTGGAATTATTTCTGCGAGCCGGAGCCCAGCGTCGACGGGCGGCGGGTGGAATGCGCCCGGGGCAAGGTCGTCGGCGGCTCCTCCTCCACCAATGCCATGGCCTATGTCCGGGGCAACCGCGGCGACTATGACCGCTGGGCCGCCACCGGCCTGCCGGGCTGGTCCTATGAGAAGGCATTGCCCTATTTCCGCCGGCAGGAGAGCTGGGAGCGCGGCGCCGACGCCTATCGCGGCGGCGAGGGGCCCCTCACCACCCAGACCTGCCGCTATCAGGACCCGCTGCTCGACGCCTTCGCCGAGGCGGGCAAGAGCGCCGGCCATGGCTGGACGGATGATTACAACGGCGCCCAGCAGGAAGGCTTCGGGCGCCTCCAGATGACGATCCGCAAGGGCCGGCGCTGCAGCGCGGCCACGGCCTATCTGCACCCGGCGCTGCGGCGGCCCAATCTCAAGATAGAGGTCCTGTCGCTGGCCACCCGCGTGGTGATCGAAGGCGGTCGCGCCGTCGGCGTCGAATATACCCAGCGCGGCGAGCGCCGGGTGGCGCATGCCGGCCGCGAGGTGATCCTCTCCGGCGGCGTCATCAACACGCCCCAGACCCTGATGCTGTCGGGCATCGGCGACCCCGCCGAGCTGAAGCGCCTGGACATCCCCGTGAAGGTGGCGCTCCCCGGCGTCGGGCAGAACCTCCAGGACCATGTCTCGGTGATCCTGATGTATCACCGGAAGGAACCCGGGCCGTTCCTGCCCATGATGCGCTACGACCGCATCGGCCGCGAGCTGGCCAAGGCCTATCTCTTCGGCACGGGCTTCGCGGCCGATGTGCCGGGCGGCATCACGGCCTTCCTCAAGAGTCGATCCGACCTCGCTCTGCCGGATATCCAGTTCCTCCTGACCGCCGCCCCGCTCGGCGCCTGGCCCTATCTGCGCCCCTTCAAGGAGCCCTTCAAGGACGGCTTCGCCTGCCGCATCGTCATGCTGCATCCCGAAAGCCGCGGGCGGGTGGGGCTGCAGTCCCAGGACCCGGCCGCCCATCCCCTGATCCTGCAGCGCTTCCTGGCGACGGATGCCGATTGGCGGGCTCTCCGGGCCGGTGTCCGCCTCGCCCGGGAGGTCGCGAGCCAGCCTTCCATGCGGCCTTACATCGCGCGCGAGATCCTGCCGGGCGACGGCAAGACCGCCGATGAGGATATCGACGCCCATATCCGCAAGACCTCGATCACCGTCCACCATCCGCTGGGCACCTGCCGCATGGGGCCCGATGGCGATGGTCTGGCCGTGGTCGATCCCGAGCTTCGCCTGAAGGGCGTCGATGGTCTGCGCGTCGTCGACGCCTCGGTCATGCCCGACATGATTTCGGGCAATATCAACGCCGCGGTGGTGATGATCGCCGAACGGGCCGCCGAGCTGATCCGCGCCGCCTAGAACCTGGCCGTCTCGAGCCCGTTCGGCTTGAGACGTGGATCAGGCTCTGATCCTTTAAGTAGAGCAAGATTCACGGGTCAGCTTGATTCAAGATGACCCGATCTTGCTCTAGGCTTCGAGGGCGACCAGCCGTTCCGCCTCGGCCAGATCCTCCGGCCGGTTGGCGTTGAAGAAAGGGTCGACCGGCTCGATGGAAAAATCCACCACCGCCACCCGATAGCGGGCGGTCCAGATATCGACCTTGCGCAGCCCCTCCGCCAGCAGAGCGTGGCGGAGTGCGGGCGCCAGCGCCACCGGCCAGAGCCCGACGACCGGATGGGTGCGCCCGGCGCTGGCGGCCATGGCGATATCGGCCCCCTCGGCCTCGCGGCCCGCCCATAGCCGCCGGACGAGGTCGTGGGGCAGGAAGGGCGCATCCGTCGGCGCCGAGAGCAGCAACGGACAGTCGGGCGCCTCGCGGGTCGCCCATTCCAGACCGGCCAGTACACCCGCCAGCGGGCCCGCGAAATCCGGCGGGCTGTCACCGACCACGGGCAGGCCATAGGCGGCGAAACGGGCCGGATCGCCATTGGCATTGAGGAGAAGGCGGCTGAGTTGCGGGCGCAGCCGCGCGATCACGTGATCGAGGAGGGGCCGGCCGGCGAGCAATCGCAGGCCCTTGTCGCCCCCGCCCATCCGCATCGCCCGCCCACCCGCCAGCAGCAGGCCGATCATGGGCGGCGGCGCGGACGCGCCATTTTCCCGCAATGACATGGCGGCCACTATGGAAAGGCGGCAGCGGCGGCGTCAATAAGCCGTCGAGGGAGCGTCTTCGCGCCAACCCCGATCGACGATCTGAAGCTTTTCCGCGGACCATGGCCGTTGCAGCTTCAGGGCCCCCCGAATATCCGCCTCGAGCCAGATGTCCCACTCGTCTTCCATGAGCATGACGGGCATGTCACTCGGGTGAACCTCCCTCACCAGCTTGTTGGCTTCGGTGGTCAGGAAGCTGAACAGCAAATGTTCCTTGATTTCGTTCTTTCGCCGGCCGACCCATGGCCGCCAGATTCCCGCAAAGGCGAAGAGCGGGCGCGTCTCATCGATCGCAAACCAATGGGGAAGCTTCGGCTGATCGCCGTAGTAGCAGAAGGACGTGGCTGGGACGAGACAGCGGAACTCCTTGTTCAGCCAGGGCCGCCAGGTGGAGTTTATGGCGTTCCTGATATTCGCGATCGGCCTGGCCCCGATGCCCGGGGGTGCGGGAAATCCCCATCGCATCGCGATCAGCTCGCGCTCGCCGGACGGCAACAAACGCACCACCGGGGCAAGCTGATCGCGGGAGATTCCCGGCAACGGCGGCTGAATGCCCAAGTGATCTATCTCGACCCGGAACACGCGACACATCGCTTCCTGCGATGCCGTCATCGAATACACATTGATCATTAAAATATCTGACGCCGCTCGCCTCTGTTACTTCTCTGCTATGCCCGCCGCCGAACCGGATGCAGTCGAGCCCGGCCCGTGACCTTCCCCGTGACCTTCCCCTGGGACCAAGCCGAAACTTGGTGAGCTGATAATTCCACGATTCGATGCGCCGTGCTGCGCTTCCTAAGGGGTAGGCGCCGCCGACCGGGCCCACGATCCCAAATCGGGAGGAGCATTGCCGAGCCGGGGCTGCCGGTTTATAGGGTTTCGAGTAAGTCTCTGTCTCCCTTATTGTTCAGATCATACTCAGGGTTCCGGCCCCTGGTTAGGCGTGGCCTATGCTTCTTCGCCAGCTGGTCTATCTCAGGGCGCTGGCCCGCGAACGCCATTTCGGCCGCGCCGCAGCCACCTGCGGCATCTCCCAGCCGACCCTCTCGGCCGCGGTCAAGCAGCTCGAGGCCGAGCTTGCCGTGCCCATCGTGCAGCGTGGCCGGCGCTTCGAGGGCTTCACGCCCGAGGGATTTCGCGTGGTGGAATGGGCCCAGCGCATCCTCGCCGATTGCGACGGGCTGCAGCAGGAGGTCGGCGAGATGCGCCGGGGGCTGAGCGGGCATCTGCGCATCGGCGCCATCCCCACCGCGCTTTCCATGGTGCCGCGTCTGACCACCCCCTTCCATGCCCAGCATCCCAATGTCCGCCTTACGGTGCTGTCCCAGACATCGCAGCAGATCCAGCGGGCCATCGACAATTTCGAGATCGATATCGGCGTCACCTATCTCGACAATGAGCCGCTCGCCCATGTCCGCACGCTCCCGTTTTACCGCGAGCGCTATGTCCTGGTGACCCCGGCGGAGGGACCGGTCGGCAGGCGCCGGCGGATCGCCTGGTCCGAGGCGGCGGGGCTGCCTCTATCGCTGCTGACGCCCGACATGCAGAACCGCCGGATCCTGAACGGCATTTTCCGCAGCCTGGGCGTCGATCCCGAGGCCGTGATCGAGACCAATTCGGTTGCAACCCTCTGGGCTCATCTGCGTCAGGGACGCTGGTCCGCGGTGATGCCCCAGACCTATTTCGCCCTGTTCGGCCAGGTCCAGGGCCTCAGCGCCATTCCGCTGGGCGAACCCGAGGTCACCCATATCATCGGGCTCGCCACCGCCGACCGCGAGCCGGCGCTGCCGGTCACGAGGGCCATGCTGGAGGTCGCGTCGGCCGTGAGCCGGAAATTGCCCAAGAATCTCGCCGTCGCCTGACAAATTTCGGGCTCGGGTGCCGAGTATCCTTCCGGCAGAAGGAACGCGGTCGTAAGATGCGCCCCCATGACATTCGCCCGTTTGCGCATTTGGGCCGCCATGCTGCTGATATTGGGGCTTTTCGGGGCTCCGCCCGGTAGCACGGCCGAAGCTCTTCAGGAATCCCCCTGGCTCAGGGACGACGTCAGCGCCGGGCGCCTCCCGCCGGTGGGCGAGCGCCTGCCCACCGATCCCCTGGTGGTGGATCTGAAGGCCCAGGGCAAGCAGATCGGCAAGCCCGGCGGCACCCTGCGCATGATGATCGGCCAGGGCAGCGATGCGCGCAGCCTGCTGCCCTTCGCCTACTCGCGCCTCATCATCTATGACGAGAACTACCGCCTCGCCCCCGACATATTGGCCAGCTTCGATGTCCAGGAAGGCCGCATCTTCACCTTCCATCTGCGCGAGGGCCATCGCTGGTCGGACGGCAGCCCCTTCACCACCGAGGATTTCCGCTACTATTGGGAGGATATCGCCACCAATCCCAAGCTCAGCCCCGATGGGCTGCCGCCGGCCCTGCTGGTCAATGGCATGCCACCGCAGGTCGAAATCCTCGACCAGACGACGATCCGCTACACCTGGGCCTTGCCCAACCAGGCCTTCCTGCCGGCGCTCGCCGCGGCCACGCCGCTGATGATCTATCGCCCGGCCCGCTACCTGAAGCAATTCAACCCCAAATACACCAGCTCCAAGGTGATCACGCGGTTCCTGGCCGACAGCAAGCTCGACAATTGGGAGGATCTGCACCAGCACTTCGACGATCCGCTGCTGCTGGGCAACCCCGACATGCCGACTCTGGGACCCTGGGCGGTCATTTCGCGCAGCGGCAGCCAGGTCTTCGCCGCGGTCCGCAACCCCTACTACCATCGGATCGACAAGGACGGGCAGCAGCTGCCCTATATCGACCGGCTGGTGCTAATCCCGCAGAGCAAATCCCAGATCCTCCCCGCCGTGGTCGACGGCAAGAGCGATCTCCAGGCGGCCGGCCTGTCGCTCAGCGACCTGCCGGCGCTCAAGGCCGCAGCGGACAAGGGCATCATCAAGCTCGACCTCTGGCCCAGCGGCCGGGGATCGCAGCTCGCCCTCTATCCCAATCTCAACGCCAAGGATCCCGTCTGGCGCAGCCTGCTGCGCGACCTGCGCTTCCGCCGCGCGCTCTCCCTGGCCGTCGACCGGACGACGATCAACCGAACCATCTACGGCGATATGGCCAAGCCGCGAGCCAATACGCTGCTGGCGGATTCCCCGCTCTTCGACCCCGACGCCCAGAAGGCCTGGAGCGAGTATGACCTCGCCCGGGCCGGCGAGCTTCTGGATTCGATCGGGCTCAAGATGGACAAGAAATATTCCCTCCGACGCCTGCCCGACGGCCGGCTGCTTTCCTTGCTCGTCGATACGCAAGGAGCCGACCCCTCCGAGGTCGCGGTGCTGCGCCTGATCCAGGACCATTGGCGCAAGATCGGCATCGAGCTGATGATCGGCGCCCCTCTACCCTCCACCTTCCAGGGGCGCCTGCTCGACGGCAGCACGGTCATGTCGCTCGCCGACGGCCTGGCCAACGGGCTCGCGACACCGCAGATGAACCCGGCCGAGATGACGCCCTCCAGCCGGACCCAACCGCAATGGCCGCGCTGGGGGCTCTATCAGGAAAGTGGCGGGGTGGATGGGGAGCCTGTCGACCTGCCCGCCGCCAACGATCTGGTGCAGCTTTGGAAGCGCTGGCGCGACGCGCGCAACGACGACGACAAGACGGCGGCCTGGCGCAAGATCGTCCAGATCAATGCCGATCAGGTGTTCTCCATCGGCCTGGTGGGCGAGGTACCCCAGCCGGTGGCCGTCAGCCCCCGGCTGCGCAACATCCCCGATCGCGATTACTACAATTGGGAGCCGGGGGCCTATTTCGGCATCTACCGTCCCGACAGCTTCTGGCTGGCAGACAAACCCTAGCAGGGAACCGCCATAACCCCACCTTAGGTAGGGGCGACAAAGGGCCGGCGCCTCCCTATATTTCCAGCCTATGACGCAGCAGCATCCCGTGATCGATCCCTTCGGCCGTGCCATCACCTACCTCCGGGTCTCGGTGACGGACCGCTGCGATTTCCGCTGCGTCTATTGCATGGCGGAAGACATGACCTTCCTGCCCAAGGCGGAGATCCTGACCTTGGAGGAGCTGGACCGGCTGTGCAGCGCCTTCGTGCGGCTGGGGGTGCGCAAGCTTCGGCTGACCGGCGGCGAGCCGCTGGTGCGCAAGAACATGATGAGCCTGGTCCGCGCCCTCTCGCGCCATCTGGGCAGCGGCGCCCTCGACGAGCTGACCTTGACCACCAACGGCAGCCAGCTGGTCCGCCATGCCGAGGATCTCGCCGCCTGCGGCGTGCGCCGGATCAACGTCTCCCTCGACACGCTGGATCCGCAGAAGTTCGCGACCATCACCCGCTGGGGCCGCCTCGATACGGTGCTGGAGGGTCTGGCGGCCGCCAAGGCCGCGGGGCTGGCGATCAAGATCAACACCGTCGCCCTCAAGGGCGTCAATGAGGACGAGTTCGACCAGCTCATCGAATGGTGCGGCGCCCAGGGCTTCGACCTGACCATCATCGAGGTCATGCCCATGGGGGATGTGGGGGGCGAAAACCGCCTCGATCAGTATCTGCCGCTGTCACTGCTGCGCCCGCGCCTGGCGCGGCGCTGGACGCTGGAGGACATCGACTACCGCACCGGCGGGCCGGCCCGCTATGTCCGGGTCGCCGAGACCGGACGGCGGATCGGCTTCATCACGCCCCTGACGCATAATTTCTGCGAGAGCTGCAACCGGGTGCGGCTTACCTGCACGGGCACGCTCTACATGTGCCTGGGACAGGAGGATGCCGCCGACCTGCGGGCCCCGCTTCGGGCCTTCGCCCAGGACGATGCGCTGGAGGCGGCGATCCGCGCCGCCATCGCGCGCAAGCCCAAGGGGCATGATTTCATCATCGACCGGCGCCATACGGCGCCTGCCGTCCCGCGCCACATGAGCGTGACGGGCGGCTGAGCCCCAGAGCAAAATCGGGTCCAGCTTGAATCAAGCTGACCCGATCTTGCTCTGCTTTAGATTACTAGCTGGGGGCCGACTGTCGAGGCGGCCAGCCCTTCCTATTCGATTTTGATCTGCTGGGCGAAGGCCGCGCCGTCGGTGACCGTCACCTGCTTGAAGCCCAGCAGCTTCAGGAAATCCAGGAAGGTGGCGTATTCGGCGATGGCGTTCTTCTGAAAGAAGTCCGTCAGCCGCGCCGAGGCGGTCAGATCGGCGAGCAGCGCCCGGGTGCGAAAGACGGTGTTGAACTGGCCGTCCATCATGCCGGTGATGATCAGCTTGTCGGCATCGTCGCCCTTGGCGAAGACCAGATAGTTCGGCGGATAGGGCCGGGCGTCGAACTCCTTGGAGAGGGCGGTGACGAAGCCGAGGCGCCGGCTGCGGTCGCTGTCGGGCAATGTCGCGACCCGCGCCTGATAGCTCTCCACGACCTTGGGCTTGGGGTAGTAATAGCCCTCTTGCGAATCCTGCGCCCGCGCGGCCCCCGAACCGGCCAGCAGCACGAATGCGGTCAGACCCGCAAGAACGATGTTACGCATATCCGAACTCCCCCTGAGACAATGGCGGGAGGGAGCTTGGCGGCTCGCCGCCGACTTGGCAAGCCGCTATAGTCCCGCCATGCCCGACAGACCCCCGCAGGCGCTGCGCATCGCTTTCCTGGCTGCCGACAACGACGAGGCGCGCCGTGCCCTCGTCCAGCTCGAGTCACGCTACGCCCATGTGCCCTCCGATCAGGCCGATGTCATCGTTGCCTTGGGCGGGGACGGCATGATGCTCGAGACCCTGCACCGGTTCATCGGGCGCGGAGTCCCCATCTTCGGCATGAATCGCGGCACCGTCGGCTTCCTCATGAACCAGTATGACGAGGCCGATCTGCCGGCGCGTCTCGCCGCCGCGCAGCTGGTCGAGCTTCGTCCCCTGGAAATGACGGCACGCACCCTCAGCGGGGACACCGTCAAGGCAATGGCGATCAACGAGGTCTCGCTCCTGCGCGAGACGCGCCAGACGGCAAAGATCGCCATCCATGTCGATGGCGTGATCCGCCTGCCGCTGCTCATCTGCGACGGCATCCTGATCGCCACCCCCGCCGGCAGCACGGCCTATAACCTCTCCGCCTATGGCCCGGTCCTGCCCCTGGGATCGGGCGTGCTGGCGCTCACTCCCATCAGCGCCTTCCGTCCGCGCCGCTGGCGGGGCGCCACCTTGCCCCATTCCGCCACGGTGATCTTCGAGGTGCTGGAGAGCGATAAGCGCCCGGTCTCGGCGGTCGCCGACTATACCGAGGTGCGCGACGTGGTCGAGGTGACGGTGCGCGAGAGTCCCGACGTCACCCTGAAGCTCCTCTTCGATCCCGAGCACAATCTCGAGGAACGCATCCTGCGCGAGCAGTTTCAGCCTTAGAATAGGTCTCCCCTCGCCCGCACTCTTCTTACCG
>DATHQQ010000031.1:0-4031 GCA_035482595.1 Verrucomicrobiia bacterium | reverse complement strand
TCGTCGGAGAGGGTGGTGAAGCCGCGCAGATCGCCGAAGATGATAGCCGCCGAGATCGTCTCCACCGAGCCGCGCCGAATCTCGCCATTCAGGATGCGCCGGCCGACATCGCGGCCGAGATAGGTGTCGAGGGCCGTGCGGATGGCGGAGAGGTTGCTGCCGATGCGAACCGCCCCACCCAAGCCGGGCATCAAATCGACGGCCGCTGCGACATCCTCGTCGGAGAATCCGCCGGGACGATCCGTCGCCAAGGTGACGACCGCACCCCTGGGCATCGGATTCACCACACCATCGGCCAAAAAGGGCATCACGAAAACCAGATAGTCGGTCGCGCCCTCGGCCCGGAACTCCGCCATGACGGGATAGCGCTCCACCCCTTCGCCCTTCTCCAGCCGATAGCGGGTCATGGGCACGAGGTTTTGGCGTCCGCCGGCATCGGGCCCCACGCCTCTGGCCCGGAACTCGATCACGGCGTCATAGATGGGGCTGCCGATGGAGATCTTTTCGAAGGAGCCATGACGGTATTCTTCGCGTTCGCGCCCGCCCGAACGGGTCCAGGTCAGGCCGATCGATTCCACCTGTGGATCCAGGGCCGAGACCGCCAGATGGGCACGCCAGAGCGGGACCCCCGCCGCGAGCAGGCCCTCGGCGAAGCCCACCGCCACGGTTGGGACCGTGCCGCCCAGCAAGGCCTGGTCGGCGAGCCAGCGGCGCAGCGCCGCGAGCGCACCATCCCTGGCCTGGCCAGCTTGATCGGGCCCGCGCGCGGGTTGGTCGAGGGCCGGCTCTTGTCCTTCGGTCATCGCCATCGGCACAGTCTAACCCGCCATTGTCCGGGGATCATTCATCCCCGAGATTCTCGATCCACAGCTTGTGGAAACCGGGGGTATTTCGAATTCTTCCAATCGTCACCATATGTTAGCTGAAGTCGGGCACGGGTCCGACTGTGGAAACAATAAGGGAACATTGCCTTGGCCAAGGTCAAGGCATAAACTGTTTGCCCTTTTCGCCAACCCTGTTCGGGACGCCGCCATGCCCCAGGTCGCCGCCATATCCCAGCAGATCTGGGACATGAAATACCGGCTGAAGACCCTCGACGGCCAGCCGGTCGACAAGACGATCGAGGATAGCTGGCGCCGGGTTGCCGAGGCGGTCGCGGAGGCCGAGCCCGAAGCCCAGCGCGCGGCCTGGGCGGAGAAATTCTACGAGGCACTGGCCGGTTTCCAGTTCCTGCCGGCGGGCCGCATCCTCGCCGGGGCCGGCACGGAGCGCAGCGTCACCCTCTTCAACTGCTTCGTCATGGGCACGATCCCGGACGACATGGGCGGAATCTTCACCCACCTGCGGGAGGCCTCCCTCACCATGCAGCAGGGTGGCGGCATCGGCTACGACTTCTCGAGCCTGCGCCCGCGCGGCGCGCCGGTGAAGGGCGTGGGGGCTGACGCCTCTGGCCCCCTCAGCTTCATGGATGTCTGGGACGCCATGTGCCGCACCATCATGAGCGCCGGCCACCGGCGCGGCGCCATGATGGCGACCATGCGCTGCGACCATCCCGACATCGAGGCCTTCATCGAGGCCAAGCTGGCCCCCGGCCGGCTGCGCATGTTCAACCTCTCGGTGCTGGTGACCGATGCCTTCATGGCGGCGGTGCGCGAGGATGCGCCCTGGGAGCTCGCCTTCGGCGGCGTCACCTATCGCGTGCTCCGCGCCCGCGAGCTCTGGGACAAGATCATGCGGGCCACATATGCCTATGCCGAGCCCGGCGTGATCTTCATCGACCGCATCAACCGCCGCAACAACCTGCATTACTGCGAGAATATCCAGGCGACGAATCCTTGCGTCACGGCGGAGACCTGGGTGCTGACCGGCGAGGGGCCGCGTCAGGTACGCGACCTGGTCGGCCGGCCCTTCACGGCCGTGGTCGACGGCGTCGCTCATGCCAGCGCGCCCGCGGGGTTCTTCTCGACCGGCGTCAAGCCGGTGCTCAGCCTGACGACAGCCGAGGGCCATGCGCTGCAGTTGACGGCCGACCATCCGCTGCGCCGGGTCACCGCGCGCAACCGCTTCCGCACCGATTCTGAATGGACGCCGGCCGGGCGGCTTGTGCGGGGCGATGAGATCCTGCTGAACGATCACCGCGCCGGCGCGCCCTGGTCGGGGCCCCATAGCGAGGATGAGGGCTATCTCCTCGGCCTGCTGGTGGGCGACGGCACGCTGAAATCCGACAAGGCGGTGTTGAGCGTCTGGCCGGGCGAGTTGGTCGCCAATGGCGGCGCGGCGCGGCCCGGCATCCAGGCGGTGATGGCCCGCGCAGAAGCGGCCGCACGGCGCCTGCCCCATCGTTCCGAGTTCGCCAGCTGGATCGAGGTGCCGGGGCGCGGCGAATACCGCCTCGCTCTCGGCGCCCTGAAGCAGCTGGCCGAGCAGCTCGGCATGGCGCCCGGTGACAAGGCGATGACGCCGGCGCTCGAGCGCGGCTCCTACGACTTCTATCGCGGCTTCCTGCGCGGCCTGTTCGATGCCGATGGCAGCATCCAGGGCTCGCAATTGAAGGGGCTGAGCGTCCGTCTGGCGCAGAGCGATCTGCCGCGGCTGGAAGCGGCCCAGCGCATGCTGCTGCGCCTGGGCATCGTCTCGCGCATCTATCGACGTGCCCATGCCACCCAGGCCCAGCATGAGCTCGTCATCGCCGGGGACAATCTGCCGCGCTTCGCCGAGCTGATCGGCTTTGCCGATAGCGAGAAGGCGGCGCGGCTTGCGGGCTCCATCGCCAGCTATCGCCGGCGGCCGAACCGCACCGGCTTCATCGCCACCGTGGCGGCGATCGTCCCGGCAGGCGAGGCGGAGGTGTTCGACGTCCAGGTGCCGGGCGTCAACGCCTTCGACGCCAATGGCCTGATCGCCCATAACTGCGGCGAACAGCCACTTCCTCCCTATGGGGCGTGCCTACTCGGCTCGATAAATCTCACCACCCTGGTCCTCGATCCATTCGAGCCCAATGCGCGGCTCGATCTCGACCACCTCGGCGAGCTCGTGGCGACCGCCGTGCGGATGATGGACGATGTCATCGATATCTCGCGCTTCCCGCTGCCCCAGCAGGAAGAGGAGGCGCGGGCCAAGCGGCGCATCGGGCTCGGCGTCAGCGGGCTGGCCGATGCGCTCATCATGTGCGGGGCGCGCTACGGGTCCAGCGATGCGGTGGCGCTGAGCGAGACCTGGATGCGGGCGCTGCGCCGGGCGGCCTATGCCGCCTCCGTCGAGATCGCGCGCGAGAAGGGGCCCTTCCCGCTCTTCGACCGCGAACAGTTCCTGGCGGGGGAATCGATCCGCGAGCTGGAGGAGGATCTGCGCGAGGGCATCGCCCGGCACGGCATCCGTAACGCCCTGCTCACCTCCATCGCGCCCACCGGCACCATCTCGCTCTTCGCCGACAACATTTCCACGGGGCTGGAGCCGGTGTTCAGCTTCAAATACAGCCGCAACATCCTCATGCCCGACGGCAGCCGCAGCCAGGAGGAGGTGAGCGACCACGCCTTCCGCCTGTTCCACAAGCTGAAGGGCGAGGACGCGCCGCTCCCCGACAGCTTCGTCGATGCCCAGACCCTGGCGCCCGGCGACCATCTGGTGATGCAGGCCGCGGTGCAGAAATACATCGACAGCTCCATCTCCAAGACCATCAACTGCCCGGCCGATCTTCCCTTCGAGGCCTTCAAGGACATCTATCTCCAGGCCTATGAGCTGGGCTGCAAGGGCTGCACCACCTACCGGCCCAATGACGTGACCGGCGCGGTGTTGGAAGTGAAGGCGCCGGCCGAGAGGCCGGCCCAGTCCGAGCTGCCGCTGGCCCAGCCGCAGCCCCGGCCCCATGACATCTACGAGGCCGGTGGCGTCGTCTATATGACCCAGCCACTCGACCGGCCCGAGGCCCTGCCCGGCCAGACCTACAAGCTGCGCTGGCCCGAGAGCGATCACGCCATCTACATCACCGTCAACGATATCGTGCAGGACGGGCGGCGCCGGCCCTTCGAGGT
>DATHQQ010000030.1:0-4332 GCA_035482595.1 Verrucomicrobiia bacterium | reverse complement strand
CTCGATCTGCTTGAAGCTGGGATAATTGCGCCGCTCGATCCAAAGCAAGGGATATTGAGCCATCCGCGAGCCTCCCTTTATGAATATGAAATCCGATCCCCAATGCCAATCCATCTCAGCGCAGGGGATTAACGGCCGCAGGCGAGCGCAGTTCCGGTTTTGCCAGGCTTTTGCCACGGGCTCGGCCACCGCGCCATCGGATCGATGTCAGCCCGCCGCGGCGGCTGAGATCTCCGGTGATCCAGATTTAACAAGCTCATAGAGGGTGACCGCCTCTGCGCGCCTCTTGACCGGGACCCTTGTCCAGCACCCGCGTGACAAAATCGGGGCCGCAGCCGTGATGCACGGCCTGGCTGATCGGGATCGTGGTTCCGTAGACCTTGTTCATCCCCTCCAGGCGAGAGGCGAGATTGATCGTGCCGCTCATGCCCCCGTACTGCAGCCGCGTCTCCGCCCCGACGGATGCGGCTCTCGAAGGCGCGTCGCCCGCGACTCCGATTCAACAACAGGCGCGCGCCGAATTCCCTGCCAGACAAATGAGGGCGCTGACTTAAGAACCTCCCGCCAGACGCCGGAAATCCCGCGTCATCGCATCGACCCGCGCGAGATAGGCAGCCGTCTCATGGTCGCCGCAATGCTCGCCGGCATCGAGATGAAAGCCATGCTGAACGAAGGTGAGCGCAGGGCCGGCGCCGCAGAGATGGATGATGGTGGCGATGGCCATGATCTGCTGGGCGGTCGCCCGGCGGCGTCCCAGCACCGCCGTCACATTGCGGTCCAGATAGATCGCCGCCAGCTCGATGGCGTGGCTCGGCAGGATGCGGGTGTAGAGTCCCTTGAGTCGACAGCCTTGCGCGACCACGACATGATGCTGAATGCAGAAGGGCCGCGCATCGGCGAAGGCCGCATCCGTCATCTGATAGAGGCCGACGGCGCTCGAGGCGGGCTGATAGATGGCGAAGGGCCGCCAGGTCAGGCGCCAGCGCCAATAGGTCTGGGCCACCGGATTGCCGGCGCTCTCGGCCTGGGCCAGCGCCGCCAGCAGCTCCGGCGCGACGGCGGCGGTCGAATATTCGCGGAAGAGGGGGCCGTAGGCCCGCCAGGTTTCGGCCGGCTCCTTGTTGAGCAGGCTGCTCAGGGGAAAGAACACTTCCGTTGGCTTGCGCACCACCTGATAGACCAGGTTCGCCGCCGTAAAGGCCGGCGGCAGCAGCACCAGGATGAGGATCACCCGCACCGCCGCGGGCGCGGTGCGCAGCCGCCGTCCCGCCCAGCCCAAGGCCTTCAGCCACAGGCGGCGCTCGTCGAGCAGACTGTTCCGGCTCCCGCTTCGGCCGGTGCGAGCTCGGCGCTTCGGCACGCTCGCCGGCCGAAGCCGGGCCATAGCCTGGCCGGGACGCAATCTCGCGGCGAGGGAATGCAGCAGCGCGGCGGCGGCGGCCGTCAGCCGCCGAAGGTCGAATCGCTTCCGCGCAGGCTGTCCCACGATCAGGTCTGCCGGATCATGACGAAGGCAGGATGCCGCGATCCATGATCATCCCTCCCGTCTCTCGGGCCGCGCGGAGCCTCGCGCCGATGTCTCGTATTGAACATCCCGGCTGCCGGGGTTCGCTATCCTGCAGGCTGCTATAGTTTAGTGTACCGCCATAGAGCAACGCGATCGATCCGCCCGAGAGGCAGCGAGCGCGTGTGAACGGAGCAAGCCATGGCCTCACGAAACATGCGACATCCCATGCCCCGCAGCCCCGGCCCGATGATGGCCCAATCCGGCGTTTGCGCGGTGCTTCTGATCGTGGCCGTCATCTTCATCATGTATTTCGGAAGCTACCTTCTGCATCTCTGAGCCGGGACGCAGCTCTCGCGTCTGGACGGGTACCCCGCGGCAGGGCGATCAGGATGCGTGCTTCTCGTAGCCGAACAAGTCGAAATCCGCGTCGAACAGCCTGTCGATCTTGCTGATCGACGCAGCGTTCATGCGATTCACATAGCGGGATTGCCCCGGGCTCTGCGGCTCGGGCAGGCGATCGGAGACATTGGTGCTGGCGCGCGCGCCGGGATCGATGCCGATGCGGCCGCAGAAGGCATCGAAGTCGTGCTCGAAGCATTCCACCTTGCCGATGAAATCGACTTTCTGTTCCCGAGCGATGCCGGTCCAGTAATGGGCGGGATGCAGCGGAAAGCTGGAGTTCCGCCCGACCTCGTAGATCTGGTGCTCCTCGACCAAAGCGAACCATTTGTCGAAATCGAATTCCCCCGCCGCCAGCTGGGCATGATTGTCCGCAAGCTGACGCAACACCAACGCCTTGATCCAGGCATTGGGGAAGGCGGCCGCGGGCTGCTCCTGAATATCCCGCTGGAGCTGCGTGAACCCCGAATAGACCCTGTCATAGGGATTGCGGACGAAAGCGCCGGTGAAATAGCCTTGCCGGCCTTCGGGGAGGGCCGCGAACTCCGCAAAGGTGATGTGCTGATGCACGACCCGTTGCAGATGGGGATTGTAGTCGTAGAAGCGGCTGTAGGGGCTCTCATCATAGCGTGCCAGGCGCAAATGAGCGGTCGAGCTGGCCGTCTTCCAGGGTTGGAGCAGGGCGAATCGATGCCGATGCGACAGGATCATCGGCAGCTCCCGGCGGGTTGGGGCAAGGTCAAGGGATGACGGCGGTGCCGGGTCAAGACCATGGCCGACGATAATCTGCCGCCCTCGTCGTTTCCAGCCGCTTGGGGCGGGCCTTCCTGCCTGGATATGCACGGATAGCGGGCCCTCGGCCGGTTATGCCAAACTGTCACCATGGGCTGGACCAAGATGGATCTCATCAATGAGCTCGCTGCCATCCGTGGTTATCGCAGCTACCTCGAGATTTGCACGCCCACGACCGGCACCATCTATGGCGATCTTGATCGCGGGCGATATTCCATCTCACATCGGCTGATGTACCGATACCGGGATCATTTCGATGACGGTATGACGATCGATTTCTGCAGCTCCAGCCCCGACAGCGGCGAAGCCGCGAGCGCCGTGCGGGCGGCGGGCTTCACCTATGACGTGATTCTGGTCGATCCGTTCCACGAGTATGAGACCTCGGCCCAGGATCTGAGGGAAGCCTGCAAGCTGATCAAGCCAAAGGGCACCATCGTCGTGCATGATTGCAACCCCGAAGAGGAAGGCCTCGTGACGCCGCATTTCCGGGACGGAGCTTGGTGCGGCCTTACCTACAAGGCCTATCTCGATATGATGCTGGAATCGGTGCGGCTTCAGTCCTGCACGGTGGATATCGATCATGGTTGCGCCATCATCCGCCGCCGGCCGCTCGTTTCGCGCCTGCGCCGCAGCGCCCATCACGCTCTTGGGATGATCGCGCGCGACAGCAGAAGCCGCCTTGTCCACGAATGGCGGCGGGTGAGCAAGGACGAGGCCGCCGCCTTCAGGCTGCTGAAGGCGCAAGCGACATCGCTGCTGAATCTCGTGACGGTGGACGAGTTTCTGGCGGGTGAACGCAACGGCGCTCCGGTGCTGCGATGAGACGGGTCTAGGGCAGGGGGCGGCCCGCCGATGCCGCTTCAGAACCGCGTGACGCCCTTCGGCGATATCGTCGCCATTCCCGAGCGCGGCGGCTTCATGGGCAATCGCGGCATCATCCACGATCCAGCCACCCGGCGGCTTCTGCGCCGGCGCTGGACGGGCAAGGCCTGGATCATCTGTCTCTGCGCGTTCAAGGGCGTGCGGCGCCGGGTGATGGGCGGCCGGAGCTGGACCGAGCTCTTCTTCCTGGATGAAGCCACGGCGCTCGCCGCCGGTCATCGGCCCTGCTTCTTCTGCCGGCGCGAGGCCGCCGAGGCGTTCTGCGCGGCCTGGGCGAAAGGCAATGGCGGTGCGAAGCCGCGCGCTGCCGAGATGGACGACACGCTCCATCGCGAAAGGCTCGAGGGCGGGCAGAAGCGCCGGCATTCATTGCCCGCGGCCGTCGGGGCTCTGCCGGATGGGGCGATGCTGGCGGTTGGCAATGCAGCCTACCTGATCGCCGGCGGCAAGGCCTTGCCCTGGTCGCCATCGGGCTATGGGGACGAGGATCGCTTGCTGGGGGCGGGCGCCCGGCTTCTGACCCCGCCCTCCACGGTCCGCGCCTTGGCTGCCGGCTATTCCGCGGTTCTCCATTCCACGGGGACAAGACTTTTGCATCGCGATATCGATGCGGCTAATCCCTTTTGGTGATGACAAGCGGATTGTTGCGCGGGCCGACGAAGAAATAGGGACTGCCGCCGCAGATCTCCCCGATCGTCCCGATGCTCTCGAAGATCTGCGTCCCCACCAGATCCTCCACGATATAGGTCCCG
>DATHQQ010000029.1:0-4286 GCA_035482595.1 Verrucomicrobiia bacterium | reverse complement strand
TACGATCTGCTGAAGGCCTATGGCACGCATACCGGCCGGCGCCATGAGGGTGCGCTGCATATCCTGCCCACGGATCTCTATTCCATGGACGATGCGCTGAAGCGCCTCGGGGGCATGATCGGCAAGGCGGTCGAGTGGTCGACGCTTCTGAGCTTCCTGCCGCCGGGGCTGGCGGGCGGTCTGGTCCGCCGCTCGGCGCTCGCCGCCACCTTCGCCGCCAGCCTGGAGATGGCGCGCTCGGGTCGCCTCAAGCTCCGCCAGGACCGCACCTTCGGCCCCATCTATCTCCGACGCAACGAGGACCCCCAGCCGTCATGAGCGAAGATCGCTTCCAACTGCTGCGCCTCCTGGAGGCGACGCTGTTCGCCACAGCTGAGCCGATGGCCGAGAAATCCCTGGCGGAGCGCCTGCCCGAGGGCGCCGATATCGCGGGGCTGCTGCAGGAGCTGGCCGGGCTCTATGCCAATCGCGGCGTGCATCTGCTTCAGATCGGGGAGCGCTGGGCCTTCCGCACCGCGCCCGACCTGGGCGACCGGCTGCAGATCGAGACGACCGTCGCCCGCAAGCTCTCTCGGGCTGCCATCGAGACTCTGGCCATCATTGCCTATCACCAGCCCGTGACCCGGGCCGAGGTGGAGGAGATCCGGGGCGTGGCGCTCTCCCGGGGCACGCTGGACACGCTGCTGGAGGCGGGCTGGATCCGGCCCAAGGGTCGGCGCCAGACCCCGGGGCGGCCGGTCACCTGGGTCACCACCGACGCCTTCCTCGATCATTTCGGCCTGGAGAGCCGCGACGCCCTGCCCGGAATCGAGGAGCTCAAGGCTGCGGGCCTGCTCGATGCCCGATCGGCGATCTCCACCCTCGGCGCCCAGGCCATGGCCGCCGTGGCACCCCGCGAGGATGCGGAGGAGGGCGAGGAGGGGCAGAGTGCCGAGGAAGAGGCGGGCGAGGGCATGGACCCCGAGGCCGCGGCCGAGTTCGAATCCATGGTCGCAGCGGCCGAGGCCATTGCCGATGAGGAGGATGAGGAGGAACCGGGAAAGCCCTGATCCACCGTCCTTCCTACCGCCCTCAATTCGGGGCGCCTTCTAAAATTCCGCCTTAAATTCGCGGCAGGAGAGCGCCACATAAGTTGCGTTGCGGGCGTGGCGGGTTTTTGCCATAGTCCGCCCTCAATCGTGAAGTCTGCGTTTCAAGGAGATCCGAATGGGATCGTTAAGCATCTGGCACATAATACTGCTCCTGGCGGTAGTGCTGTTGATCTTCGGCGGCGGCGGCAAGATCCCCAAGCTCATGAAGGATATGGGCCAGGGCATCACGGCCTTCAAAAAAGGCCTGAAGGACGAGCCGAAGCCTGGTGAGCCCGGCTCCGACAAAGCGATCGAAGCCGAGGTCGGCAACAAGGACAAGGCCGCCGGCTGACGCTTGCGGAGTAACGCCGAGGCCTAGTTTATGTTCGACCTGAGCTGGTCGCATATCGCCATCCTGGTCGTGGTCGCTCTGCTTGTGCTGGGCCCCAAGGAATTGCCGAACGCGATCCGTACCGGCGCCCAGCTCCTGCGCACCGGCCGCAAGCTCGCCGGTGAGTTCCGGAGCGGCATGGACGACCTGCTGCGCGAGGCCGAGCTGGAAGAGACCCGGCAGGCGATCACCAAGGCCATGTCGGAAGGCGTGGAAAAGACCCTCATCGAAAATGTCGATCCGACGGGCGAGCTGAAGTCGGCGGTCTCCGTCGATCCGCTCCTGGAGTCGCCCTCGCTGGAGGCCGGCTCGGCCGCAAGCGATGCCACCCCCAAGATGATCGAGCATGATCCGCCGCCGGCGCCGGCCCATTCCATCCTGCCGCCGCCGGAGGAGGGCGTGGCGCCGAGCCCCGTGACCATCGAGCCGGTGAAGAGCGGGGAGGCGACGGAGTCGCCGCCGGCCGCCGAAACCCAGGATCAGAAGCAGAGCGTCGGGACGTGATAGCGGGGGCCGAGGAAGACAAGAAGATGCCGCTGCTCGACCATCTGGTCGAGCTCAGGCGGCGTCTGCTCTATTCGGTCCTGGCGCTCTTCATCGCCTTCTTCTTCTGTTTCTATTTCGCCCAGCACATCTTCAATTTCCTGGCGCAGCCCCTGGCGAACATCCTGCTGAAGGAGACGGGCCGGCGGTTCATCTACACCGATCTGACCGAGGTCTTCTTCACCCAGGTGAAGGTCGCCTTGTTCGGCGCCATCTGCATCACCTTCCCGGTCATCGCCTCACAGATCTGGATGTTCGTGGCGCCCGGTCTTTACAAGAACGAGCGCTCCGCCTTCCTGCCCTTCCTGGTGGCCACGCCCGTCCTGTTCGTGCTGGGCGCGGCGCTGCTGTACTACGTGATGATGCCTGTCGCCTGGCGCTTCTTCCTGGGATTCCAGCAGGCGGGCGGCCCCAACACCCTGCCGGTCCAGCTCGAGGCCAAGGTCAGCGACTACATCTCTCTCGTCATGAAGCTGATCTTCGCTTTCGGCCTCTGCTTCCAACTGCCTGTTCTTCTGACACTTCTGGCGCGGGTGGGAATCGTCAGCGTCGGGGGGCTCCGAAAGAAGCGGCGCTACGCCATCGTGGGCGTCTTCGCCGTCGCGGCCGTCGTCACCCCGCCCGATCCCTTCAGCATGATGAGCCTCGCGATCCCGATCCTGCTGCTCTACGAGATCTCGATCTGGTCGGCCTGGTTCGTCGAGAAGAAGCGGGCCGAGCGCGAGCGCGAGCTGGAGAAGGAATTGAAGGACGATACCCCCGTCTAGCCTCGGACGTGGCCTTCGGCCGGCGGCGCGCATCTTTTCGCCCGGAACCGCGTTTGATTAGTTGAAACTGCGGGCTGTGGGGTCCTCGGGTGTACGAGTATTGGCTGGCGACGGCTCCGCTGGTGGCGATCGCGGCGGGCCATCTGATCCTTGCCGGCGTGGTCACCACCCATGTGCTGCTCCACAAGGCGGATACGAGGTCCGCCTTCGGATGGATCGGCGTGGCCTGGCTTTCTCCGATTTTCGGCGCTGCCCTCTACTGGGCCTTCGGCATCAATCGCGTGAGCCGCCGGGCGACGAGATTGCGCCGCCGGCGTGCCCGCCAGGGGGAACGCCGCGCCCGGCAGGCAAAGATGGGATTGCCGGCTGACGGCCCCCGCAGAGCGGAGGTTCGGGCCGGGATCGATTCAGACAGACGCCCCGACGGCCGCCCGGATGGCCGAACCGACCCCCGGTCCTACCCGCGAGCCTTCTCGCGGCGCGACGGGTACGAATCCGCCAAGCTGCCCGAGCGTCTGCCGGCCTATCTGGCGACGATCGCCCAGGTTGCCGAGATCGCCAGCGAGACGCCGCTGACGGCCGGCAATTCCGTCGAAATGCTGCGCTGTGGCGACGAGGCCTATCCGGCCATGGTCGAGGCCATCGGCCGGGCAAAAATCTCCGTCGCGCTGACCTCCTACATCTTCCGCGGCGATCGCGCCGGTAACGCCATCGTGGCGGCGCTCGCGGCGGCGAAGGCCAGGGGTGTGCAGCTTCGCATCATGCTGGATGGCTTCGGCGCCGGTTATCTCTATTCGTCGGGCGCGCGCGCTCTGGCCGCCGCCGGGGTCCCCTACCAGCGCTTCCTGCATTACTGGATGCCGTGGCGCATGCCCTTCCTCAATATGCGCAACCACAAGAAGCTCCTGATCATCGATGGCAAGGAGGGCTTCACGGGCGGCCTTAACATCGGCGCGGAGAACATCCTCGCCTCGCACCCGCGCCACGCGGTACAGGACCTCCACTTCCGCGTCACGGGCCCCGTGGTACGCCAGTTGATGACCAGCTTCGCGGAGGATTGGAGCTTCAGCACGGGCGAGCGGCTGGAGGGGGAGGCCTGGTGGCCGGCGATCGAGCCGGCGGGGCCGGTTCTGGCACGCGGCATTCCCTCGGGTCCCGACGAGGACGCGGGCAGCCTGGAGGCGGTGCTGGGCTCCGCCGTGAACGCTGCGCGGCGACGGCTGAGGGTCGTAACCCCATATTTCCTCCCGGAGTCGGGCTTGGCCATCGCGCTGGCGCTGGCCGCGGCGCGGGGCGTCGAGACGGACGTCGTCGTTCCGGAGCGCACCGATTCCATTCTTCTCGATTGGGCCATGCGGGCCCATATCGCCTTCATGCGGGCGCCGGGATTGCGCTTCCATTTCTCGCCCGGACCCTTCGATCACTCCAAGGTGGTCACGGTGGACGGCGCCTGGTCCATGGTCGGAAGCGCCAATTGGGACGTCCGGAGTTTCTGGCTCAATTTCGAATTCACGG
>DATHQQ010000028.1:0-17444 GCA_035482595.1 Verrucomicrobiia bacterium | reverse complement strand
GAGGAAAGGCCGGCGCTGATGGGCCGCTTCGATGGCGGCGCAGAAGATGCGGGTCAGATCGCCGACGCTCTTGGCGATCAGGAAATAATGCTTCATCAGCCGCTCGACGCCGAGGGTTCCGGCATGGTCGGTATAGCCGATGCGCCGCGCCAGCTCGGGCTGCAGATCGAAGGTCAGGCGCTCCTCCGCCCGTCCGGCGAGATAATGCAGATGGCAGCGCACGGTCCAGAGGAAGGCGGCCGCCTTCTCGAAGGTCGCCACCTCGGCGGCGCTCAGCACCCCGCGGTCGACCAGGGCGGAGACCTCATCCACCTGATAGAGATATTTGGCGATCCAGTAGAGGGTATGGAGGTCGCGCAGGCCTCCCTTGCCATCCTTGATATTGGGCTCCAGCGTATAGCGCGAATTGCCGGTGCGCTTGTGACGCTGGTCGCGCTCGGCGAGCTTGGCCTCGACGAAGTCGAGTCCGTTGCCGGTGGCGACCTCGCGCCGGAAGCGGCGCTTCAGTTCCTGGAAAAGCGTCGTATCGCCCCAGAGGAAGCGGGATTCCAGCAACCCCGTGCGGATGGTCATATCCGCCTTGGCCTGGCGGATGCACTCGTCCACCGAGCGGGTGGCATGGCCGACCTTGAGCCCCAGATCCCAGAGGCGGTAGAGCATGAACTCGACCACCTGCTCGCCATGGGGCGTCAGCTTGTAGGGCAGCAGGAACAGGAGATCGATATCCGAGCAGGGGGCGAGCTCGCCCCGGCCATAGCCGCCCACCGCCACCAGGGCCAGATGCTCGCCGGCACTGGGATTGGCCAAAGGGAAGACCTGCTGGGTGGTGTAGTCGTAGAGGGTGCGGATCAGCTGATCCATCAGGAAGCAGGTCTCGCGCCCGACGCGCAAGCCGGCATCCTCCGCCCGGGCCTCCGCCTCGAAGCGCCGGCGGATCTCCACCCGGCCCTCGGCCAGCGCCCGCTTCAGCACCTCCAGCAGGGCCGCATCCCCCTTGGCCCCGGCATCGGCGAGGCTGGTGGAGAGGCGCCGACGGTCGATGACGGCGCGCTGATCGCGGATGGTCTCCATGGCGCAGCATCATATGGTATCCAGGGGCCCCGTTGTAAGCGGGCTTCGGGAGCATGCGATGGTCGAGGGTTTCGATTCGCCGGATATCTGGGCGCCCTTCGGCGCCTTCTCCATGGCCGTCATCCAGGGCCGGGGCCAGATCGTCTGGCTCAAGGGGCAGGTGGCGCTGGACAAGGCGGGCAAGCTGGTCGGCCCCGGCGACATGCAGGCGCAGCTCCGTCAGGTGCTGGAGAATCTGAAGGCGGTGCTGGCCAATCTGGGGGGCGAGATGGGCGATATGATCTCCCTCACCCATTACACCACCGACATCGACCAGTTCATGGCCGCAAGCGATCTCCGCCGCGGCTATTTCACCCCGCCTTATCCGGTGACCACCACGGTCCAGGTCGCCCGGCTCTACGACCCCGAGCTGTTGATCGAGATCGCCGGAGTGGCGGAGATTCCCGTCGAGCGCTTCCGACGGCCGGTGCGCTGAGAGGCGCCCGTATGTTGCGCTCCGCTCGATTCCTCCTGTTGGCCGCGCTTCTGCTGCCGGCCGCCTGCACCGCCGAGAAGCCCGCCCCGCTCAGCAGCGCGCCGCCGCCGCTGGAAACCGGCTTCCTGCCCGACTCGCCGGATATGGTCGAGGTCACGCTGCGCGACCCGCAGCCTGTCGTGGCCGCCGCACTTATCGATCCCGAGGGCCATGCTTTTCCGGCCGGTCCCATCGCTCACGCGCGGGAGAGCGAATCATCGTCGGAGGGAATCACGCCGCAGGTCGAGCTGGGCGCCTCCGGCGGCTCCGCGGGCCTCGATTCCGCCGGCATCGGCGTCGGCTTTCCTGTCTTCGGCAGCCCGGGAGCGCCGGCCGGTTCGGTGATGGTGAGCCGCTTCACCATCCGCATCGCCGATATGGATGCCTATCGCGCGAGTTGGCAGAAGTGGAAATTCCACCTCACCCTGGGAAGCACCAAAAGCAATCGGCGCGACATCGAGTTCCTGCCGCCGCGGCCGCCGGATTAGGCCGGCAAAGACTAGGGACCACCACAGAGGCACAGAGACACTGAGAAGAAGGGAGTTGGCTTCGCATGGGGCGAAGCCCCAAATCCCCCGCTCCCATGACGCGCTCGCTATGCGCCGCCGCTCCGGTCTCTCTGTGTCTCTGTGCCTCTGTGGTTCAACTTTTTTTGCCTTACAGACTCTCCGCATAGCGGGCGATTCGCCGGCCGGCCTCCTCGAGCTCGGCATCGGGGGCGCCGAGGTTGACGCGCAGGTAATTCGCGAGCTGCGGCCCGAAGGCCGTGCCGGGAAGCAGTGCCACCTTCTCGGCTTCGAGCAGGCCGAGGGCGAAATCCTGGGCGTTCTTGCCGGTGCGGTTGACATCGATCATCAGGAACATACCGGCCTCGGGCCGGTCGACGGCGAGCTTGGGCACTTGGGCCAGCTGGCGATGCAAAAGATCGCGACGGCGGCGATAGGCCAGGCGCATCTTCTCCAGCGCCTCGTGATCCTCCTCCAGAGCGACGACGGCCGCATCCTGGATGAAGCCCGGCGAGCCGTAGAGCATGCAGAGCGCCAGATGGCCCAGATGATGCATCAGCGCCTCGGGCCCGATGGCCCAGCCGAGACGCCAGCCCGTCATGGCATGGGATTTCGACAGGCTGTCGATGGTGACGGTGCGTTCCGCCATGCCAGGCAGTCCGGCGGGGCTCACATGATCCCCCTCGAAGACCAGGGAGCCATAGACTTCGTCGGAGATGAGCCAGAGATCATGGCGCCGGCAGAGCTCGGCCAGCGCCTCCAGCTCGGTGCGCCGGATGACGGCGCCGGTCGGGTTATGCGGGCTGTTGATCAGCACGGCGCGGGTCGCAGGCCCGATGGCGGCGGCGACATCGGCGGCCTGGAGGCGGAAGCCCTGCTCCGGCCGGAGCGCTACACGGCGGATCGCGGCCCCGCTCGCGCCGACGGCCGCTTCATAGGTTACATACATCGGCTCCGGCACGATGATCTCCTCGCCTCGATCGAGGAGGCAGAGCAAGGCGGCGAAGAGCGCGCATTGGGCCCCGGCGAGGACGACCACATTCTCCGTTCCGACGGCCGCGCCCATGCGCGCCGCCTGCCGTCGCGCGATGGCGGCGCGGAGGGGCGGATCGCCGATGATGCCGGTGTAATGGGTGCGGCCGCGGTCGAGCGAGGCCTTGGCCGCCTCGACGATCGGCCGCGGGGTGTCGAAATCCGGCTCGCCCACGGAGAGAACGATCACCTTCTCGCCGGCGCGGCGCCGGCGCATGGCTTCGAAATGGACGGCCCAGGCGCGCGCGCCTTCGCCGCCGATACGCTCGGTCAATCGGGAGAATTTCATGGCGCGCGGTATAGCGCGGCTCGAACCGTTTCGTCCATCGCCGGTTGGAGAAACCTGCCCTCCTTCACCCGCAGATTGCGCGGGCGGCTGCTGGTTGGGCGGCGCATCCGATGCCACCGGCGACGCAACCTTCGCCGGTTCGACTGTCCCCTGTGGCCTTTCGGGGCGTTTTTCCAACAGAATCTTGCCACGACTATACTTTCCGCCCTGGTGTACACTCTCATGCGTTGCTTGAGCGTAGGCGCTTGACCTACGGCATTGGAGGAGATGGCGCAATGGTCGGAGGGAGGTTGCGCCCACCTCGATCTCTAGTGTCCCAGTCTCTCGCCGTCGTCTGCTGAACGAATGGAACCTCGATCGCGGATTGCATCATCCTGAACCGGCCATAGCGACACGCAACTAATTCACCGGGTCGCGGCACCTCAAAAGTTGCGGTGCCGTGCGATTGGCTCAATTCATCAAGCGGGCTTGTCATCAAACGGATGGGAAGCGCACTTGTCGATCTTCGGCCAAGGCTCTCTGATCGCCACACCTGCCCGACCTGGAGCGTGGCTAGCCAGGATTTCGGAGGTGGCATATCTCCCGGCGGCGATCCTGTTCCTCGCCTTCTGCGGATGGAAGTTCACGCTCGGTCTGGAGCATGTGCTGGACCTGCGGCTGGGTGACGAAACCAAATATCTCAGCTACGCGCTCGGCTATGCCTTACCGTCGGATCCTGCCGAATGGTCGCCCCTCTATGTCGATCTATATCGGCTCGAGCACTTCTTCGTGCGCGACCCTATCGATCTGTATTTTTTCCATCAACGGCTGATCGCGGCTCTCCTGCCGATCTGCATGTTTGTATATTTTGCCTGTCGACGCGTTCCGACCACTCTGGCGCTCGCAAGCGCCACCTATCTCATGATTTCGGCGGCGAATCTGCCGGTTGAGCCGAAGACGATGCATCTCGCGCTCTCCATCATGTTTCTCTTCATTTCGATCTTCGTCTGTCTTGGCGAGCATCCCGCCCGATGGGCCGTGATGCTTGCGGGCGCCGCGCTCCTGTCGCTCGTGCGGCCCGAATATGCGATCGCGCTGATCGGCTTTGTCCTATATGCGGCCTATCTGATAGCCGCAACGCGCGCCAGGGATCGATCGCTCCTGCTGCATGTTGCCATCGGTTCGATTCTGGTGGCCTTGCTCTACGCCCATTACGGGTTCCCGATGTACGGCGGCAGAAGCGTCTTCGCCTTCGCGCAGCATTTCGCGTTGAACTACAGCGCCTGGAACCACTGGGCGCAGGATCCATGGTCGAGCGACTATGAGCAGATTTTCAACTCGGTCTTCCCCCACGCCTCCTCCATCTTCGGCGCGTTGATCGCCAATCCCTCAGCATTCTCCCATCATCTCCTATCGAACCTCATACATTCTCCCGTGATGCTGGGAGGACTGTTCTTCGGGCATTTCAACTTCATCCTTCCCCGCTTCAAGCTCTACACCTGGGCCGAAGCGATCTTGCTCCTGGCGGCACTCGCCGCCTTCGTCGTTTTCCATCGCGCACGCGGCTCGCTTTCATTTGATCTGTCCTTGCGGCCCTCGGATGGAGGGTACCGGGCCCATGCCTCGGCAATCTTCACCAGAATCTTGCATTCACTGCCGGAGACAATCTGCCTGATCATCTTTCAGCTGCCCTTCGTCTTGATGATGCTGATCCTCTATCCGCGGAATCACTATGTGCTGGGGTTCGGAGCTATCCTGTTTGCCCTGGCGGTCGTTCTCCTGAGCCGACGCCTCCACGGCGGGGGAACACGCGCCAATGGTCTCATCGTGGCAGCCGTCCTTGCCGTCATCGTTCCCAACCTGGGCGCAGTGGGGGCCAGGGTCGACGCAACGATGGGTGAGTGGTCGGTCGTGCCTCGGCCTGCGCTGCAGACGGCATATTTCCTGCGGGGGCTGGGGATCAAGTCGATGGTCCGGGTCTGCAGTGCGGTGACCCCAGCAGCGGGGATCTATGCGGGCGGCAATTTTGAATCGGTTTCTGCCCTGGACAAGCATCAGGATCTTGCCGGCTTCCTGAAAGCCGACGGCATCGGAATCATCGTGGAAGACGATCGAATGCGCCAGAGCCCTGCGTTCTACAAGGATCCGGCGTGGCAGATCTTTCAAACGACTCCCGGCAAATTCGGGTTTGCCGCGCACGATTTGCCGGACAGCGGCGGAACCGTCGTTTTCGTAAGGGAAGATCTCGCCCCGGCGGAGCGCAGACTTGCTCTCCCGGAGTCGTCCGGACCGCCAAGCTGACCCATGAGTCTTGCTCCGCCTGAAAGACTAGGCTCCAGGCGGGCCGCGCCTACGCCTCGCCCTTCGCCAGCCGCCTGAGGCGATAGAGTTCCTCCAGCGCCTCTTTCGGCGTCATCTGGTCGGGGTCGAGGGCGGCCAGCGCCTGTTCCGCGGGCGAGGGCTTGCGCGCTTCGGCAATGCGGGCGGAGAAGAGCGGGAGGTCGTCGGCGAGGCGGGTGAGCGCGCTCGCCTGCTCGCCCTTCTCCAAGGTGGCCAGTACCTGCTCGGCCCGGGCGACGGCGGCGGCGGGCAGGCCCGCCAGCTTGGCCACATGGATGCCATAGCTGCGGTCGGCGGCACCCAGGGCGACCTCATGCAGGAAGACCACGTCGCCCTGCCATTCCTTGACCCGCATGGCATGGGGTGAAAGCGCCGGGAGACGCGCGGCCAGTGCAACCAGCTCGTGGTAGTGGGTGGCGAAGAGCGCGCGGCAGCGGTTGACCTCATGCAGATGCTCGATCGTCGCCCAGGCGATGGAGAGCCCGTCGAAGGTCGCCGTGCCGCGGCCGATCTCATCGAGGATGACGAGGGAGCGCGGGCTTGCCTGATTCAGAATTGCCGCCGTCTCCACCATCTCCACCATGAAGGTCGAGCGGCCGCGGGCGAGATCGTCGGCCGCGCCGACGCGGCTGAACAGCCGGTCGACGATGCCGATATGGGCGGCGCGCGCCGGGACATAGGCGCCGATCTGGGCCAGCACGGCGATGAGGGCGTTCTGGCGCAGAAAGGTCGATTTGCCCGCCATATTGGGGCCAGTCAGCAGCCAGAGGCGCTGCGCCGATCCGAGATCGCAGTCATTGGCGACGAAGCCGCCCGCCTGCTGGGCCCGGAGGGCCGCCTCCACCACGGGATGACGCCCGGCCTTGATCTCGAAGGCCGCACTCTCGTCCACCAGCGGACGGCAATAGTCGCCCTCGACCGCGAGCTCGGCCAAGCCAGCGGCGACATCGAGCAGCGCCAGCGCCGCCGCGGAAGCCGCGATCGCCTCGGCGGCAGCGCTTGCGAGCGCCACCAGTTCCGCGAAGCATTCGAGCTCCAGGGCGAGAGCCTTATCCGCCGCCGTGGCGATGCGGCGCTCGAGCTCGCCCAGCTCGACGGTGGTGAAGCGCGTCGCATTGGCCATGGTCTGGCGATGGATGAAGCCCGCCGATTTGCTGAGTTTCTCGAGATGGATCGCCGTCGATTCGACGTAGTAGCCCAGCACATTGTTGTGGCGGATCTTGAGCGAGGAGATGCCGGTCTCGCCGCGATAGCGCTGCTCCAGCTCGAGCACGAGGCGCCGGCTCTCGTCGCGGAGGCTGCGAAGCTCGTCGAGCCCGTCGCGATAGCCCGGCGCGATGAAGCCGCCGTCCCGCGCGATCACCGGCAGATCCGGCCCCAAGGCGCGGCCAAGTTCCGCGACGAGCACGCCATGATCGCCGAGCGCTGCCTCCGCCTGGCGTAGCCCCGCGGGCAGATCGGCTGAATCGGCGAGACGCCGGCGCAGGGCCCCGGCGACGGCGAGACCGAGGCCGAGCGCCGCCAGATCGCGCGGACCTCCGCGGCCGATGAGAAGCCGCGAGAGCGAGCGCTCGATATCGGGCGCGCCCCGCAAGCCGTGGCGCATATCTTCGCGCAGCCGCGGCTCGGCGATGAGGGCTGCCAGCATGTCGAGCCGGGCATCGATCGCCGCGGGATCGGTGAGCGGGGCAGCCAGCCAATCGGCCAGACGCCGGGCACCGCCGGCGCTGACCGTGCGGTCGATGGCGGCCAGCAGCGAGCCTTGCCGGTCGCCGGCGAGCCCGCGCATGAGCTCGAGATTGCGCCGGGTCGCGGCGTCGATCTCCATGACCGCGCCGGAGGCGAGGCGCCGCGGTGCCGCAAGCCGCGGCAGCCGGCCGAGCTGCGTCGTCTGGAGATAGTCGACCAAGGCCCCGCAGGCGGCGATCTCGGCCCGCTCGAAGTTGCCGAAGCCCTCCAGCGCCTTGACCGCGAAAGCCTGCTCGAGCCGCCGACGCGCAGCCTCGCTCTCGAAACGAGCCGCCGGCAGCGGCGAGAGCTGGCTCCGGTATTCGGCCAGCATTCCCGCAAGCTCCGGCTGCTGGAAAAGCCGGTCGGGCAGCAGGATCTCGCTCGGCTGCAACCGGGCGAGCGCCCCGGCGAGCTCGGCCACCCCCAGCGGCTGCACCGCGAAATCGCCGGTGGAGATGTCGACCCAGGCGAGGCCCAGGGCCCCGCCCACATCGGCGACGGCGGCGAGGAAATTATGGCTGCGGGCGTCGAGGAGAGTCTCCTCCGTCAGCGTGCCCGGCGTCACGATGCGCACCACATCCCGCCGGACCACGGATTTCGAGCCGCGCTTCTTGGCCTCGGCCGGATCCTCGATCTGCTCGCAGACGGCGACCTTGAAGCCCTGGCGGATCAGCTTGGCGAGGTAGCCCTCGGCGGCATGCACCGGCACGCCGCACATCGGAATATCCCCGCCGTCATGCTTACCCCGCTTGGTGAGGGCGATGGCCAGCGCCGCCGAGGCCCGGACCGCATCCTCGAAGAACAGCTCGTAGAAATCGCCCATGCGGTAGAACAGGAGATGATCCGGATGGCCGCGCTTGACCGCGAGATACTGGGCCATCAGCGGCGAAGAATCGGCGGGGATGGCGAGCCGCTCGGGCTCGGCAGGCTCCGGGCCATCCGGCGAGGGGTTGTCCGGCCTGGGGCTGTCCGATTTGGCGAGTTCCGATTTGGGGCCTTCCGTCATGGGCGGGGAAGGTAGCGCGGATTCGGGCTCGCGGCCACGCTTCCGGACATGCCCCTTACCCCCTTGCGGCTATTCCTTTCACGCGTTTTTCATGCAAGCCTTGGCCATCAACCCTTAAAAATCGCGGGAGGCCTCGTTCATGATCAAGGCGCACGGCAGCACCACCGACCAGGAGGCGCTGCTGTTTCATTCCCAGGGCCGCCCGGGAAAGATCGAGATCCGTGCAACAAAACCTCTGACCACCCAGCGCGATTTGTCGCTGGCCTACTCGCCCGGCGTGGCCGTGCCGTGCCTGCGCATCGCCGAGGATCCCTCGCTGGCCTATGACTACACCGCCAAGGGCAATATGGTCGCCGTCATCTCCAACGGCACGGCGGTGCTGGGGCTGGGCGACCTCGGCGCCATCGCCTCCAAGCCGGTGATGGAAGGCAAGGCGGTGCTGTTCAAGCGCTTCGCCGATATCGATTCCATCGACCTCGAGATCGACACCCGCGACGTCGACGAATTCATCAATTGCGTGCGCTATCTGGGGCCGAGCTTCGGCGGCATCAATCTGGAGGACATCAAGGCGCCGGAATGCTTCATCATCGAGCAGCGGCTGCGCGAGCTGCTCGACATCCCGGTCTTCCACGACGACCAGCACGGCACCGCCATCATCGCCACCGCCGGGCTGATCAATGCGCTGCATTTGACCGGCCGCAACTTCGCCGACATCAAGATGGTGGTGAACGGCGCCGGTGCCGCCTCCATCGCCTGCGTCGAGCTCATCAAGACCATGGGCTTGCCCCATGACAATTGCATCCTGGTGGATACCAAGGGCGTCATCTACCAGGGCCGCACCGAAGGCATGAACCAGTGGAAATCGGCCCATGCCGCGCGGACCCCGGCGCGCAGCCTGGCCGAGGCATTGAAGGGGGCCGATGTCTTCTTCGGCCTCTCGGCGAAAGGGGCGGTGACGCCCGAGATGGTGGCGTCGATGGCGGCGAAGCCGATCATCTTCGCCATGGCCAATCCCGATCCGGAGATCACCCCGGAGGAGGTCCATGCGGTGCGCAAGGACGCCATCGTCGCCACCGGCCGCTCGGACTACGCGAACCAGGTGAACAACGTCCTGGGCTTTCCCTATATCTTTCGCGGCGCACTCGACGTGCGCGCCTCGACCATCAATGATCAGATGAAGATCGCCGCCGCCCACGCGCTGGCCGAGCTCGCCCGGGAGGACGTGCCCGACGAGGTGGATGCGGCCTATGCCGGCCGGCGGCTGCGCTTCGGGCCCGACTACATCATTCCCGTGCCCTTCGATCCGCGCCTCATCTCCTCGATCCCCATAGCTGTCGCCAAGGCGGCGATGGAAAGCGGCGTGGCGCGCAAGCCGATCCTGGATCTGGAGGGCTATCGCGCCGAGCTCTCCGGCCGGCTCGATCCGACGGCCGCCAGCCTCAATCTGATCTTCGAACGGGTGCGCAACAATCCGCGCCGCGTCGTCTTCGCCGAGGGTGAGGAGGAGAAGGTGATCCGCGCCGCGGTCGCCTTCCATCACGCGGGCTACGGCACGCCTGTGCTGGTGGGGCGCGAGGAGCGCATCCATGCGACCATGCAGGCCGCCGGTCTGGGCGCGCCCGAGGGCATCGAGATCACCAATGCCCGTCTCTCCGACCGCAACAAGGATTATACCGAGCTGCTCTACCGCCGCCTGCAGCGCAAGGGCGCTCTCTATCGCGACTGCCTGCGCATGGCCAATCAGGACCGCAATGTCTTCGCCGCCTGCATGGTGGCCGAGGGCGATGCCGATGCCATGGTGACGGGGGTGACCCGCAGCTTCTCCACCACGCTGGAGGAGATCCTCAGGGTGCTCGATCCGCGGCCCGGCCATATCCTGTTCGGCCTCTCGGTCGTCATCGCCCATGGCCGCACGGTGCTGCTGGCGGATACCGCCGTGCATGAGCTGCCTTCGGCGCAAGAGCTGGCGGGCATCGCGACGCAAGCCGCCGAGATGGCGCGCCTCCTGGGGCATGAGCCGCGAGTGGCGCTGCTTTCCTTCTCCAATTTCGGCAATCCGCCGCTGGAGCGCATGGAGCGGGTGCGCGATGCGGTGCGCGAGCTCGATTCGCGCCAGGTCGATTTCGAATATGACGGCGAGATGCAGGCCAATGTGGCACTGGATTTCGAGCTGATGCGCCAGCTCTACCCCTTCTGCCGCCTGACCGGGGCCGCCAATGTCCTGCTGATGCCGGCCCTCCACAGCGCCGCCATCTCGGCCAAGCTGCTGCAGCAACTAGGCGGGGGCACCGTCTATGGCCCCATCCTCTGCGGCCTCGCCCATGCGGCCCAGATCGTTCAGACCGGGGCCACGGTGTCGGAGATCGTGACCTCCGCGGCGCTGGCCTCCCTCGGCGCCAATGCCGAGCTGCTGACCCGCTGACCCCATCGGATGAATCATTGCAGTTTTATGACAATTACAAAAACATGACGCGCATCGAGGTCGCGCCACGGCGCGGGAAGGTCTATAGCTAGGAGCCTGTTCGAGTAATGGCTACGTGCGCAGTTGAGCTGCGCGACGCCGTCCCTCGGGTCACGCAGCTCAACCCTTCGGGCAGCCATTACTCGAATAGGCTCCTAGCCGATAATCTCGATAGGCCGTCGATGCCGCCTCGCCCGCCGCTCAGCCGCCTGCTCGCCGCTCTCGGCCTTCTCGCCGCGCCGATCCTCGTCATCCTCGCCGGCCTCGTCGCCTTCGCCCATCTGGCCCTGCTGCCGGCGGTCGCCGCGGGGCTACTCCTGCTGCTCTGGCTCTGGCTGCTGCTCCGCGGCCATCTCACCCATCTGGGCGCCCTGGCCGATTATGCCGAGCGCATGGCCGCCGGCCGGCCGGGACCGCCGCCGGCGGGCCGGGATTCCGCCCTGGGCGGCGGCCTCGCCCCGCGGCTGATCAACGCCATCGGCGTTTGGCGCGAGCGCGAAGACGGGTTGGCCCTGCATGCCGCCGAGGCCGAGCGCGTGCTGGCGCGCCTGCCCGATCCCCTGCTCCTGGTGGACAGCCAGACGCGCATCCGCCTTGCCAACCCCGCCGCCGATGCGCTGTTCGAGGGTCCGCTGCTCGGGCGCAACCTGACCGGCGTGCTGCGCCAGCCCGAGCTGCTCGACGCCGTCGAGCGGGCGCTGGACAGCGCCGAGGCCGAGACCGTCGAGTTCACCATGCCGGTGCCGGTAGAGCGCAGCTTCGATGCCCATATCCTGCCGCTGTCCCCGACCGCGGGCGAGAGCCCCCCCGGGAGCCCTACCGTGCTGCTGGCGCTGCAGGATATGACCAAGGTCGTGCTGGCCGACCGGCTGCGCGCCGATTTCGTCGCCAATGCCAGCCATGAGCTGCGCACCCCGCTGGCCACCTTGCTGGGCTTCATCGAGACCCTGCGCGGGCCCGCCAAGGACGACGGCGAGGCGCGGGCGAAGTTCCTCGGCATCATGCAGGAGCAGGCGTCCCGGATGGCCCGACTGGTGGGCGATCTGCTTTCCCTCTCCCGCATCGAGCTCAACGAGCATAGCGTGCCCACCGAAGGGGTGCGCCTCCATGCCGTGCTGGCGAGCGTCGCCGACAGCCTGGCCATGAAGGCCGCGGCGCGCAGCATGACCATCGAGCTGCCGGCCGATCTTGCGAGCCTGCCGCCGGTCCAGGGCGATCAGGACGAGCTGATCCAGCTGTTCCAGAACCTGATCGACAACGCCCTCAAATACGGCCGTGCCGGCAGCCCGGTGCGGGTGCTGGCCCGGGCCAGCGAGCCGCCGGCGGCGATGACCCCGGCCCGCCCGGCCGTGGCCGTGGCCGTCATCGACCAGGGCGAGGGCATCGACCGGCGCCATCTGCCGCGGCTCACCGAGCGCTTCTACCGGGTGGATACCGCCCGCTCCCGCGATCTGGGCGGCACCGGGCTGGGGCTCGCCATCGTCAAGCATATCGTCAGCCGTCATCGCGGTGCCTTGGAACTGGAAAGCGAATTGGGCCAGGGCAGCCGCTTCACGGTCTTCCTGCCGCAATACGAGCCCGGCACCGGGGCAATGACCGCCTATGGCCGCTGATTGTCTTAAATTCGTCATAAAGCCGTAGTACTTTAGACGCGATACCGGCGCTAGGTCTTCATCCGGCGGTCTTGGGCGCGCCGGCGCTCCCCTGGATTCGCCCGGCCGAGCTGAATGGATGCGGGAGCCGCTAGCATGACCACGGAGCATACCGTCAAGAGTTTCGACGAAGAGCTGAAGCGCCTCAGCGATCTGGTCGCCCAGATGGGCGGGCTGGCCGAGGCGCAGCTCCAGGCCGCCATCGAATCGCTGGTCAGCCGCGACGCCGAGCAGGCGGCGCGGGTGGTGCAGAACGACGCCCGCATCGACCAGCTGGAACGCCAGATCAGCACCCAGACCATCCGCATGCTGGCGCTGCGCCAGCCGATGGCGGTGGATCTGCGCGAGATTGTCGCCGCCATCAAGATATCCAGCGACATCGAGCGCATCGGCGATTACGCGGCCAATGTCGCCAAGCGCGCCATCGCGCTCACCCAGAGCCCGCCCATGCGCCCCGTCGGCGGCATCGCCCGCATGGGCCGGCTGGTGCAGCAGATCATCAAGGACATCTTGGATGCCTATGGCGCCCATGACGCGGACAAGGCCGTCGCCGCCTGGAAACGCGACCAGGATGTCGATGATATGTACAACAGCCTGTTCCGCGAGCTCCTCACCTACATGATGGAGGATCCGCGCAACATCGGCCCCTCTACCCATCTGATCTTCATCGCGAAGAACATCGAGCGCATGGGCGATCATGCGACCAATGTCGCCGAGATCATCCATTTCCTGGTTCGTGGCGAGGATATCAGCGAGGCGCGGCCGAAGAGCGACAAGACCAGCTTCGCGGTGGTGACCCCGGAGGAGACGGCATGAAGCAAGCCCCTTTGGTTCTGGTGGTCGAGGACGAGGCCGCCCTGGTGACGCTGCTGCGCTACAACCTCGAGCGCGAGGGATTCCGCGTCGCCGAGGCGCGCGACGGCGAGGAGGCGATGCTCCAGATCGCCGAGCAGATGCCGGACCTTGTGGTGCTCGACTGGATGCTGCCGCTGATGTCGGGGATCGAGGTCTGCCGCCAGCTCCGCCGCCTGCCCGAGACCCGCCGTCTGCCCATCGTCATGCTGACCGCGCGTGGGGAGGAGGGCGACAAGCTGCGCGGCCTCGACGCCGGCGCCGACGACTATGTCACCAAGCCCTTCAGCCCGAGCGAGCTGATCGCCCGGCTGCGCGCCGTGATGCGCCGCTCCCGCCCGGAGCGCGACGGCGAGACCCTGCAATATCAGGATCTGGTGATGGATCTGGCGTCCCACCGCGTGCGGCGCAACGGCCGCGAGGTGCATCTGGGCCCGACCGAGTTCCGCCTGCTGCGCCATCTCCTGGAGAACCAGGGTCGCGTCTTCAGCCGCGAGCAGCTCCTCGACATGGTCTGGGGCCGCGACGTCTATGTCGAGCCGCGCACCGTGGATGTGCATATCCGCCGCCTGCGGAAGGCCATCAATGCGGATGTGGAGACCGATCTGATCCGCACCGTGCGTGCCGCCGGCTACGCCCTCGATCTGGCGGAATAACCTCTCAGGCGTCGGGCAGGCTGCTTTCCTCCCCTCGCCCCCGGAACGGGGGAGAGGATCGGGTCAGGGGGGGTCATGTTGGTGAAGGGCGTTCCTCAGGTGGGCGCACCTTGCGGAACATGGCGAGCAGCAACAGATCGCAGACGATCTTCAGCGCGCCGGCGATGATCAGCGGCCAGCCAAATCCGGAGGCGGCGATGGGGGCTTCATGCCATACGGCATGGGGGTCTCCTAAGCCGACATCTTCGGCGGCCAGCTGTGCGCCTCTGTCTGGAGCGATTGGCACCACGCATAAAGCGCGTCGTACATGACCATGCCGTGCTTCAGCATTTCGTGGTCGTCGGCGAACACTGCTGAGAGGCCGAGCGAGATGGCAAAGAGCCCTGGCGACTGCGGTGTGAGGTCGAGGCGCGAGGTATCGGCGCCGCGCACGATCAGCGCCACATGCTGCAATGCTGGGGTATCGAGCTCGTACTTCTTGAGGAATGCATCGAAACTGCAGTGCTCGCCGACGTGAGAAAGCTCGACGCCTGGGATGTCGTAGGGGATGGCGCCGGTCTCCCTGGCGACCTCCTGCACGCGGTTCGGCGCGACATACAGAAACTCCGGCTCCTTATCGATGAATCGCGTGACCAGCCAAGGACAGGCGATCCGATCGATCTTCGGTCGCTCGCGGGTGATCCATTTCATTCGGCAACTCCTTTCAGGCTGCTGCAAGGGAGCGGTGTGGGCGCCTTGCGCCACCGAGGATGGGCAACATACGCTTCTCCGATATATGATACAAGTGTTGCTTTCTACTTTCGATATGATACATATAGCCGATGAATCAAGGACGGATCCAGACGGCCGAGCCCCGGGAGGGCATGCCCGCCCATGGCGTTTCCTTCCGCGAGGCCTTCTGGGTGTGGGTCAAGGTCGCGGCGTTGAGCTTTGGCGGCCCGGCGGGGCAGATCGCGGTGATGCACCGAATCCTGGTCGAGCAGAAGCGCTGGATCGGCGACACCCGGTTTCTTCACGCGCTGAACTACTGCATGCTCCTGCCCGGGCCGGAGGCGCAGCAGCTTGCAATCTACATTGGATGGCTGCTGCACAAGACCAGGGGCGGACTCGTCGCCGGGGCACTCTTCGTTCTTCCAGGCTTCATCGCCCTCATGGTTCTGAGTTGGATCTATGCGGCCTTCGGCAACGTCGGCGTGGTGCAGGCCATGTTCTTCGGCCTCAAGGCGGCCGTGCTGGCGATCGTGCTGGAGGCGGTCGTTCGGGTCGGCAAACGCGCACTCAACAACAACATCTTGATTGGGATCGCGGCGGCGGCCTTCGTCGCGATCTTCTTTTTCCACGCGCCATTTCCGCTGATCATCTTGGTCGCGGGGATCATCGGGTTCATCGGCGGGCGCGCCGGTTTGTCCGTCTTTCTTGCTGGTAATGGCCACAAGAAGGTCGGCGACAAGCAGGTCGCCGATGCCGATACGGCGCTCGGCGAGGACACACCCGCCCATGCGCGACCGACCACGGCCTGGTCGCTCAAGATTGCCGCTATCTTTCTGGTGCTCTGGCTGGGACCTGTCGCCCTGCTCCTCGTCACGCTCGGCAGCGGCAATGTGTTCAGCGACATAGCCCTGTTCTTCAGCAAAATGGCGGTTGTCACCTTCGGCGGCGCCTATGCCGTGCTCGCCTATGTTGCCCAAGAGGCGGTCGGTACCTATGGCTGGCTCAGGCCCGGCGAGATGCTGGACGGCCTCGGGATGGCCGAGACGACGCCCGGCCCGCTCATCATGGTGACGCAGTTCGTGGGCTTCATGGGCGCCTTTCGCCATCCCGGCACGCTGTCGCCGATGGTGGCAGGGACGCTCGGCGGCATCCTCACGACCTGGGTTACCTTTGTTCCGTGCTTCCTTTGGATCTTCCTGGGCGCGCCTTATATCGAGAAACTACGGGCGAACAAGGCGCTCAGCGCAGCGCTCGGCGCGATCACGGCCGCGGTGGTCGGCGTAATACTGAACCTTGCGGTCTGGTTCGCCCTTCATGTCCTGTTTGGCGAACTGGCCCCCATGAGCAAGTGGGGTCTGACGCTCGACATCCCGGTCGTCGCCACGATCAATATCCCCTCCCTCGTCCTGACCGTCGGTGCAATGCTCGCAATCTTCCGGTTCAAAGTCGGCATGATCCCGACGCTGGCCGGCGCCGCGGTGCTGGGCGTGCTGTATCACCTCATACGAGGCACGATCTGAATGCTCGCTTACGCGAACCGGTACGGAACGGCGCCGGACCATCTGAGAACAGCCTGGAAAGGGAGCCTTAGGAGCGATGAATAATTTCCGGACCGTCGCGTTCGTCTGCCAGCATGCATCGGCAAAGAGCCTGATCGCTGCGCAGTATCTGAATAGCTTGGCCAGAGAGAGGGGTATCGCGTTCTCGGCCACGACATCGGGACCGGAACCTGATCCCGAGGTCCCGGCGAATGTGGTCGAGGGGCTGTTACGCCGCGGCATCGACGTCCGAATGGTGCGCCCGGCGCTCGTCAGTCCCGATGTCCTGGCCCGATCAGACTATGTCGTTTCCTTTGGTTGCGACATGACGGGGCTCCTCGCGGCAAGCCAAACGCTTGAGCGCTGGGACGATTGTCCAGCGGTCAGCGACGACTTCGATATCGCCTGGTCCTTCATCACGGCAAGGGTCGAGCAGCTGGTGAATCGCCTGACGTGAACTAAGGCGGCAATTGCCAGGAACAATTCAGGCCCTCGGGCCCAATCCTATGCACAGGCTTCTCAGCCGCGCTTCTTTCGGAAATAGGCGTACAGGTTTTCCAGGATTGCACTGCCTGCCTCGATTCGCGCCTCGTCGTCGCTATGCGCCAATGCCATGCCGGCAAATAGCGTTCTGATCCCGGCACATTCGGTGCGCCCGAACTTTTCATCCTTGAGGTCGATGTCGTGAACGATTTCAGCGATCGCCTGTAAAGCGCGGTCCTGGAGGCCGCTGCGCGCCAGAATGACTTCGAAGCTGCAGCGATCGCCCTCATGCGTGAACTCGGCCTCGAACATATCGAACCGGAGTTCGCCCTTCTCCGGGACATACCCCTTGGGGGGCACGAACTTGAAACGGGCAGCGGGATCGATGAACCGGCGCACCAACCAAGCGCAGGCGATACGGTCGATGAAGACGCCCTGGCGGGTCACCCAGACACGGCCCTTCAGATCTTCCATGCCGGTCACCTTCGGACGATCTTCCGCGGAATGTTCCAATGTCTCCTCCTTGAGGCTGTCCTCAATGCCGGCCAGGAGGCCATCGACGGCTTCACGTCCGACGGCGCCGAAGAAATCGAGCGTCACGATTTCGGCCTGCCGGGACTTCA
>DATHQQ010000027.1:0-17720 GCA_035482595.1 Verrucomicrobiia bacterium | reverse complement strand
ATATCATCGGGCCGATCTTCGTGCTGGCGAGCATGAACATTCCCGTCGTCATCACCATCGAGGCCGGCTTGAGCTTTCTCGGCGTCGGGGTCCGCCCGCCTTTGGCGAGCTGGGGCGGGCTGCTGCATGACGGCTATACCTATCTCGACCAATCGCCCTGGCTCGCGGTCACCGCCGGGCTGTCGCTGATGTTCGCCACCCTCGGTTTCACCTTGCTGGGCGAGGCCCTGCGCGATGCCATCGATCCCAAGCTGAGGCAGCCCCGGTGACGGAAGCCGCCCTCCTCAGCGTCCGCGGGCTGGAGGTCCGCTATGCGACCGAGCGGGGACCGGCCCAGGTTCTGGGCGCCATCAACCTCGATATTCCGCAAGGCGCGGTGGTCGGCATCGTGGGGGAGAGCGGCAGCGGCAAATCCACCCTTGCCCTCGCCCTCATGGGGCTGCTCCCGGCCAATGCCTCCCAGCCCGCCGGATCCCTGCTCTTCGACGGCGACGAGCTCGCCACCCTCTCGCCCTTGCGCCGGCGCCGCCTGCGCGGCACGAAGATGGCCATGGTCTTCCAGGACCCCATGTCCGCGCTGCATCCGCTTTTTGCCATCGGCACCCAGATGGTCGATATCCAGCGGGCCAAGAATCCCGGCGTGGCGCGGAGCGAGCTGTGGCGGCGCGCCGCCGCCATGCTGACCCGCGTCGGCGTCCCCGATGCAGCCTTGCGGATGAGCCGCTATCCCCATGAATTCTCGGGCGGCATGCGCCAGCGGGTGATGATCGCCATGGCCCTGCTGGTCGAGCCGAAGCTGCTGATCGCCGATGAGCCGACGACGGCGCTGGATGCCACCATCGAGGCCCAGATCGTCGAGCTGCTGCGCGACATCCGCCGCGAGATCCGCGGCTCGATCATTCTCATCAGCCATAGCCTGGGTCTGGTGGCCGAGCTCTGCGACCAAATCGTCGTGATGTATGCGGGCAAGGTGGTCGAGACCGGCCCGGTGGCGGAGGTTTTCGCGCAGCCGCGCCATCCCTATACCCGGGCCCTGCTCGGCTGCGAGATCGATCCCTGGCAGGTGGTCGATGCCAGCATCCCCTTGCCGCGGATTCCAGGCTCGCCGCCCGATCTCGTCGATCCGCCGCGGGGCTGCGTCTTCGCGGCACGCTGCCCGCAGTGCTTCGAGCGCTGCAGCGAGCCGCCGCCGCTGACCCCGGCACCGGACGGCCGGGCCGCCGCCTGTTGGCTCGCATGAACGGGGCCGGGCCGATTCTGGCGGTGGAATCCGCCGTGGTGCGCTATGGCAAGCTGACCGCCGTGGACGGCTTGAGCCTTTCGGTGCAGGAAGGCGAGACCCTCGGCCTGGTGGGCGAAAGCGGTTGCGGCAAGACCTCCCTGGCCAAGGCCCTGGTCCGTCTGCTGCCCCTGGCTGCCGGGCGAATCCTGCTGGAAGGCACCGATACGCGCAGCGCCGCGGCATCGGCCAAGAGCTGGCTGCCGGGGCGCATCCAGCTTCTGTTCCAGGATCCCGTGGCCTCGCTCTCCCCGCGCCTTACCATCAGGCGCCTGCTGGAGGAGCCGCTGCGCATCCGCCGGGCGCTCACGCCCGACTCCTGGCGGGATGTCGAAGGCATCTTCACCAAGCTTGGCCTGGCGGCCGACATTCTCGACCGCTATCCCCATCAATTGAGCGGTGGCCAGGCGCGGCGCGTGTCGATGGTGCGGGCGCTGGCCATGCGGCCACGGATCGTGGTGGCAGACGAGCCGACCGCCGGTCTCGATCTCTCGGTCCAGGGCGAGATGCTGAACCTGCTGGCCCATGTGCAGCGCGATCTGGGGCTCACCTATCTCGTCGTCAGCCACAATCTCAATATCGTGGGGCGGATCACCGATCGGGTGGCGGTGATGTATCTGGGCCAGATCGTCGAGCTCGGCGCCACGCGCCGCGTCTTCGACCGGCCGGCGCATCACTACACGGCGGCCCTGCTCGCGGCCAACCCTGTCCTCGATCCCCAGCATCGCCGCCAGCGCATCGTGCTGAAGAGCGAGCTCCCCAGCCCCCTCAATCCGCCCTCGGGCTGCCGCTTTCACCCCCGTTGCGCCGCCGCCCAGGAAAGATGCCGCCTCGAGGCCCCGGTTCTTCGCGAGGTGGCGGACGGCCAGCAAGTCGCCTGCCATTTCCCGAGAACGGGCCCTCACTAGCCCCTCCTGTCGTCATTCCGCGAGAGCGGGAATCCAGGGCCACATGCTCAGCACCTTGCCGCTCGCCCCGGATCCCCGCTTTCGCGGGGATGACGGAGGAGGGGAAGCTCACTATCCTGCGGGAAATCGGAAATGGAGACGCAGCCATGGCCTTCACCAGCTTGACCACGGCGACCGCCGCGGATTGGCAAAAGGTCATGAGTGAGGAACGCGCGATCCCCCATGCCCGCCATGTCCAGGATCTGCTGCTGCTGCTCCTGAAGCAGCAGCGGGACGACGATTGCTTCGGCGTGCCGATCAACGGCTACCAGCATTGCCTGCAGACGACAACCCGGGTGCTGGAGGCCGGGGAATCCGAGGAGGTGATCGTCTGCTCCCTCTTCCATGACGTGGCAGAGAGGATGGCGCCCTTTTCCCATGGCGCGGTGATCGCCGATATCCTCCAGCCCTTCATCAGCGAGCGCAACGAGTGGATGCTGCGGCATCATCCCGTCTTCCAGCAGTACCATTTCCTCGAGCACCCCAGCATCGATCGCCATGCCCGCGAGGCCTTTCGCGGCTCGCCGCATTTCGACTACACGGCGCGCTACTGCGAGATCTACGACCAGAATTCCTTCGATCCCGATTTCCCGACCTTGCCTTTGGAGCATTTCGAACCCATCGTCGAGGCGTTTTTCAGCCGGTTCGACGGGATCGAATCCCTCCGGCTCCCCGCGTAGCTCAGGAGGTCGAGGATCGCCATGTCCGATGTCTATGAGAGCCTGGGCATCCGTCCGGTCATCAATGCCTATGCGCCCATGACCCGCTTCGGCGGCGGCATCATGGCCCCCGAGGTCGCCGCGGCGATGGCCGGGGCGACCCAGCATTGCATCGATATTCCGGAACTGCAGGCGAGCGGCAGCCGGATCATCGCCGAGATCACCGGGGCGGAGGCGGGCTGCGTCACCTCGGGCGCCTCGGCCGCCGTGCTCGGCGGCACGGCGGCCTGCGTGACGGGGCTGGATCCGGCGAAGATGAACCGGCTGCCCGATACCAGGGGCATGCGCAACGAGGTGATCGTCATCCGCAGCCAGCGCAATTCCTACGATCATGCGCTGCGCGCCGTAGGCGTCACCCTGGTCGAGGTCGGGCTCTCGGACCGCTATACCGGCACCGGTGTCAGGGATGCCGAGCCCTGGGAGATCAAGGACGCCATCACCGACAAGACGGCCGCCATCTTCTATGTCGCCAAGCCCCATTCCCAGCCGTCCCTGCCGGCGGTGACGGAGGTGGCCCATGAGGCGGGGCTGCCGGTGCTGGTGGATGCGGCCGCCGAGCTGCCGCCGCTGGCGAATCTGCGCCGCTTCATCGCCGAAGGTGCGGATCTCGTCGCCTTCAGCGGCGGCAAGGCGATCAACGGCCCCCAGGGATCGGGCTTCCTCTGCGGGCGGCGCGATCTGGTGGGGGCGGCTCTGCTGCAGCAGCTCGATCTCGACTATGTCGCCGATGAATGGGAACCGCCGCGCGAACTGATCGACCGCCGCAATCTTCCCGGCCTGCCGCGCCATGGCATCGCGCGATCCTGCAAGACCGGCAAGGAGCAGATCGTCGGCGCACTGACCGCCTTGAAGCTCTTCGCCCAGGAAGGCGATCGCGGCCGCCATGACCGGCTGCGGGCGATCGCCGAGAAACTGGTCGCCGCCTTGGCCGGTCTTCCCTTCCTCGCCACCGAGATCATCGTCGATCCCGATCTGACCGGCATGCCGGTGGTCGAGCTCCGTCTGGATCAGGCGGCTGCAGGAATCAGCGGGGCGGAGCTGCTGCAGCGCCTCAGCACCGGCTCGCCGCGAATCGAGGCCAATCCCTGGAAGGCCGAGGAGGGACGATTGATCCTCTCGCCGGTCTGCCTCCGGGTCGGCGATGCGGAGCTCATCGGACGGCGGCTGGCGGAGATAATGAGGCGGGGTTGAGGCAATCGCTTAAGCGGTTTGACATCCTATTGTCATCGAATTCGGAGACAGTGCCAGCGCCGATCGTGGCCTGGGCTGCAGGAGCCCGGCGCGCCCTTCTCATGGTTGTAAAACGGAGGTTTCGATGTTGAGCCGCAAGTGCACGAGCATTCTGATGACATTCGTCGGCCTCTGCCTCGCGGCGCCGCTCCAGGCCCAGGAGCCCATCGCCCCCAAGCCCGGCTTCGACAAGATCAACCATATCATCGTGCTCTACCTGGAGAATCGCAGCTTCGACAGCCTCTATGGGCTCTTCCCGGGAGCCGAGGGGATCGCCCAGGCGGCCAATGCCCCGCTCCAGGTCGACAAAAGCGGCAAGGTCTATGACAAGCTGCCGCCGGTGATGGATACCAACAAGAAGCCGGCGGTGGTCGATACGCGCTTCCCGGCGGATCTCCAGAACAAGCCCTTCCGCGCCGAGGCCTATGCCGCCCTCGATCAATATACCGGCGACCTGGTCCATCGCTGGTATCAGGAGCAGGTTCAGATTGACGGCGGCAGGATGGACAAGTTCGCGGCCATCTCCGATGCCGGCGGGCTGGTCATGAGCTACTACGACGGCAGCCACCTGCCGCTCTGGCAGTATGCCAAGGACTATGTCCTTGCCGACCACTTCTTCCACGCGGCCTTCGGCGGCTCTTTCCTCAATCACTTCTGGCTCGTCTGTGCCTGCACCCCGCGCTACGACAACGCCCCCGCCGGCCTCGTCGCCCAGCTCGATGACAAGGGTCAGCTCGTCAAGGACGGGGCGGTTACGCCCGACGGCTATGCGGTGAACACGATTCAGAGCGTGTTCATGCCCCACAGCCCGAAGATCACCGACAAGACCCTGCTTTTGCCGGCCCAGGACATGCCGACCATCGGCGACCGCCTGAGCGACAAGAGCGTCAGCTGGGCCTGGTATGCGGGCGGCTGGGACGACGCGGTGGCTGGCCATGGCGACAAGCTGTTCCAGTACCACCACGGTCCCTTCGCCTATTTCACCAAATACGGCGACGGCACGGCCGGGCGGGCGCAGCATCTGAAGGACGAGAAGGTCATGATGGCGGACATCGCCGCCGGCACCCTGCCGGCCGTCACCTTCTTCAAGCCGATCGGCGAGCAGAACGAGCACCCGGGTTATGCCGATGTCCTCGAGGGCGATACCCACGCCGCCGAGATCATCAAGGCGATCCAGGCTAGCCCGCTGTGGAAGGACAGCGTCATCATCGTGACCTATGACGAGAACGGCGGGTTGTGGGACCATGTCGCGCCGCCCGCGACCGACAAATGGGGCCCGGGTACGCGGGTTCCCACCATCATCATCTCGCCCTTTGCCAAGAGGGGCTTCATCGACCATACGGTCTACGACACCACCTCAATCCTGAAGCTGATCGAGACCCGCTACGGTCTGGTCCCACTCGGCACCCGCGACGCCGGCGCCGCCGATCTCAGCAACGCCTTGGCTTTGCAATAGGACGGGCTTAGAGGCTCATTCCCCGAACCTCGGCCCGCCCGCTCACGTGCGGGCGGGCCGAGGCATGAGGATCGGCCCGTAATGCTCCGGCTTGCGGTTACGGTCGAAATCGTGGAAGCGCTTGTAGGCGGCACTCATCGCAAGGTCGCAGTCCGTCATGATCAGCTCGTCGCCGCGGCCCTGGGTCAGCGCCACCACCTGGCCCGAAGGCGCGATGATGCAGCTATGGGCCAGCATGTCGACGCCTTCCTCGGGGCCGGCCTTGCCCGAGGCGGCGACCCAGATTCCGTTCTGATAGGCGGCAGCCTGCATGCAGACGAGATGGTGGAAGGCGCGAAGCTCGTTATGCTCTGGCCAGTCCGGCAGCTGTGAGGGCGAGTTGTAGCCGAGGACCACCACCTCCGCGCCTTGCATGGCCATGACGCGATAGGTCTCGGGCCAGCGGCGGTCGTTGCAGATTGCCATGCCGATCTTGGCACCAAAGGCCTCGAAGACGGGAAAACCCAGATCGCCAGTCTCGAAATACATCTGCTCCAAATGCTGGAAGGGCAGATCGGGGATGTTCACATCGCTGCCCGGCACATGGATCTTGCGATATTTGCCGATGATGCGGCCCGTAGCGTCGACGAGGATGGAGGTGTTGAAGCGCCGCTTGCGATTGCCCCCCTCGATCAGCTCGCAATAGCCGAGATAGAAGCCGATGCCGAGGCGCGCCGCGGCATCGAACAGCGGCGCGGTGGCCTCGTTCGGCATCTCGCGCTCGAAGAAGCTTTCGAGCTCGGCCTCATCGGTGATGTGCCAGCGGGGAAAGAAGGTGGTCAGCGCCATCTCGGGGAAGATGGCCAAGGCGGCGCCGCGCGCCTTGGCCGTCTCGAGCAACGCGATCAGCCGTCGCACGACCGTCGCACGAGTCTCATCGCGCGCGATAGGGCCGAGCTGTCCGACGGCAAGGGTCAGGCGGCGATCCATGACGACTCTTCCCCCGCTTCAGATGGCCGCCGTGACCATGATCTCGACCTTGTATTGCGGGCCCGCCAAGCGCGATTCGACCGTGGCGCGGGCCGGCGGCGCCTTGGGATCGATCCAGGCTTCCCAGGCCGCGTTCATCTCCCCGAAGGTCGAGATATCCGGCAGCCAGATCTGCGCCGTCAGGATCTTCGACTTGCTGGTCCCGGCCTGGGCCAGATAGCCGTCGATCTTGGCCAGGATCTGGGCGGTCTGGCCCCGCACATCGGCGGCGGTGTCGTCCGCCGTAAGCCCCGCGAGATAAGCGATGCCGCCATAGGTCACCATGCGGGAGAGGCGCGGGCCGGAATCGAAATGCTTGATCGTCATAAGGGGATTTCCTTCAGTTTTGAGGTTCGACGAGAGCCGAGAATCGTCCGGGCGACATCTCCTCGGCGGTGAGGCCGCGGGCGGTCGCCTCCGCCGGCAGCGCGCCGGTCAGGATCAGCGCGGCGATGATACGGGAGAGGGCGGGCGCCGTCTTGAAGCCATAGCCGCCCTGGCCGGCGAGCCAGAAGAAGCCGCGGATGAGGGGATCCTCGCCGACCACCGGATTGCCGTCGCTGGCGAAGGTGCGCAAACCCGCCCATTTGCGATTGATCTTGCGGACGGGGATCGAGGTCGCGCGCTCCAGCCGGTCGATGCCCAGGGCCAGCTCATATTCGTCAGCCTGGGCGTCGCACGGCGGGCTGGGCGCCGTATCGGCTGGCGAGACCAGGAGCTGGCCCGCATCGGGCTTGAAGTAGAAGGCCGCGCCCACATCATTGACCAAGGGCCAATCCGCAATGGCGACGCCGGCGGGCGCATCGATGGTGAAGGCGGTGCGGCGCTTCGGTGTCAATCCGATGGACTCCGCACCTGCCTTGAGCGCGATGTCATCGGCCCAGGCGCCGGCAGCATTGACCAGCTTGGCGCCGGTGAAGTCTCCGGCGCGCGTCCGGACCAACCAGTGCCTGCCGCTCAGCTCGATCGCCTCGACCTCCGCATCGGTGACGATGACCCCGCCCCGCATCTTCAGCGCCTTGAGATAGCCCTGATGCAGCCCATGGACGTCGATGTCGCGGGAATCGGGCTCGAAGATCGCAGCGGCGAGGTAATCGGCGCGAAGCACCGGCACCAGGCTCAGCGCCTCCTCCACATCCATGCGGCGCATGGCGGGGAGGAAGCGCTGGGCATGTGCGAGCTCTTCATCGAGGGCATCGATCTGATCGGCGCGCGCGATGGTGATCATCCCCCGTGGCTTGACCAAGGGATGCTCCGTAAAGCCCTCCGGCGGAGTCTCGAAGAAGCTGCGGCCGGCCATGGCCAACCGGCGGACTGTGGCGGTGCCGTAATTCTCGGTGAAGCTCGCCGCCGAGCGGCCGGTGGCGTGATAGCCGCAATGCGCCTCGCGCTCCAGCAGGATCACCTTCGCATGGGCGGCCAGCTCATAGGCCGCGCCGGCACCGGCAATACCGCCGCCGATGACGAGGATATCAGCCCCTGTCATGTCTTGTCCGAGTTCATGGCTTGTCCGCGGCGAGGAAGCTCGCCAGCAGCCGCGTGGCGGCGGCGAAATCCGCGAGCTCCATGGCCTCCTCGGGATTGTGGCTGCCATGGGCATTGCGGATGAAGATCATCGCGGATGGAACGCCGAACTCGGTGAAGACCGCGCTGTCATGGCCGGCGCCGCTGGCAAGCTCCATCGCCGGCAGGCCGAGGTCCTGGGCCAAGGCGCCGAAGCGCCGGCGCAAGCCCGCATCCAGAATGGCGGGATAGCTGTAGTTCCCCTCGCCCAGCTCGAAGCGCACGCGATGGCGCTGCGCGATCTCAGCCGCGAGAGCCTCGGCGGTCGCGGAGGCTTCGCGCATCACCTTCTCCCTCAGCCCGCGGAAATCGAGGACGAAGCTTGTCTCGCCCGCGACTTTGCTGGGGGCGGCGGCGGCAGGATCGGTGTTGAGCTGGCCGACGGTGAAGACGAGATCCTCGCCCGCCTCTTCGACCTTGAGCCAATGCTCGTTCAGGCGCTGCAGCAGCTCGACGGTTGCGGCCACCGCGTCGTGGCGCGCCTCCCGCGGGGCGGCACCGGAATGGGCATAGGCCCCGAAGCAATGGGCATGGGCATGGCGCAGGCACCCGCGGATGCCGGTGACGAGGCCGATTGGAAGCCCCTTGGCCTCCAGCACCGGCCCCTGCTCGATATGGACCTCGATGAAGGCCTCGATCGCCTTGGGGTTCAGATGGGCCTGGCCGCGGCGCAGCGCCGCCACATCGCCTCCCGCTTCCGCCAGATGCTCGGCCAAAGGCCGCCCGCTGTCGGAGCGGCGGACATCGAAGGCCTGGGGATCGAGCCTGCCGAAGGCGGCATGGGAGCCGATATAGGCGCTGTTGAACCAGGCGGCCTCCTCGGCCCGGATCGCCATCACCGTGATGTCGCGCTCGGGCGTGATGACCTGGCGCCGCAGCCCGCCCAGAGCCGAGAGCCCGGCAATGACCCCGGCGGCGCCGTCGTAATTGCCGCCCTGGGGAACCGAATCCATATGCGAACCGGTCATCAGCCTCGGGAGCTCGCGCCGCTTGCCCGGCAGGGTCATGTAGAGATTGAGCGCCGCATCGGTCCTGATCTCGAGACCGAGCCCCTCGGCCGTCCGTCGCGCCAGGCCATGGGCGAAATTCTCGCCCTCGCCATAGGTGGCGCGCGTGATGCCGCGGCCGACGCTGGTATGGGCCCGCAGCGAATCGAACATCGAGCGGGCCAGCTCGAGGTCGGGCTCGATTCCCGTCACGGGGGCCATCACGGCGCCCCGTCGCGCGAGCGCCAGACCGAGAGCGCCTGCAGCAGGCTCTCCATTTCCTCGCGGGCGCCGATCGTGATGCGCAGGCAATGGCCGAGCCCATAGCCCGCCATGGGTCGCAGCATGATCCCATCCTGCTTCAGATACTGAAAGACCATCGCCGCGGTCGCCTCGCTGTCGAAGGGCAGGAGCATGAAATTGCAATGGCTCGGCCAGGGGCTGAGGCCAAGGGCTGCGAGCCGGTCCGAGAACCAGCCGCGAAGTACGGCATTGGCGCTGCGCACCGCCGCGATATGGTCGCGGTCGCGAATGGCGGCGGAAGCGGCGGCGATGCTGGGGCCCGTCACGCCATTGGGATGGCGGATGCGATTCAGGATCGCCGCGATCTCGGCCGGGAAATAGCCCCAGCCGGTGCGCAAGCCCGCTAGCCCGTGGATCTTGGAGAAGCTGCGCAGCATGACCGTGTTGGACCCCGCCGCCACCAGGGAGGCGCCGGGATCACAATCCTCCCTCGTCACATATTCCGCATAGGCCCCGTCGAGGACGAGCAGGATATCCTCGCGCAAGCCGGCGTGCAGCCGCTGCAGCTCGGCGCGGCCGAGCAGGCCTCCGGTCGGATTGTTGGGATTGGCCAGAAACAGGATCCGGGTTCGCGGCGTGACCCGGGCGAGGAGCGCCTCGGCCTCGGAATTGAAGCCGCTCTCCGAAGCGAGGGCGACATCGGCGCCGTTCGCCGCCGCCACGCTGCGGAAATAGAGATAGCCGTAGCGGCTCATCAGGGCCTCATCGCCGGGCCTGAGATAGGCCTGGGCGATCAGGCCGAGCAGCTCCATGGAGCCGGCGCCGCAGATGATCTGAGCTGCCGGCAGGCCCTCTGCCTCGGCGATCGCCCGGCGAAGCGTCCCCGCATCGCCGTCGGGATAGCGTGTCAGCTCGCCGATCGACTTGCGCAGAGCCTCGATGGCCGCCGGCGAGGGCGGGGTCGCATTCTCGTTCTGGTCGAGGCGGATCAGCCGGCGACCGGAGGCGTCGCGCTCCGCGAGCTTATAGGGCTCGAGGGCCGGGATATGCTCGCGCGGCAGCGGGTTTGACAAGGCCTGGAAATCGCTCCCGCTCAGCCTCGGCAGGTCAGCTCGATCAGCGGCGCGAAAGGCGCCTTCGGCTCCGCCAGCCGGCGGACCGCATCCTCGATCGCCTGGGCGTGATTGCTGCCCAGGGCCGTGCCGGCATAGTCGCGGTATTTGGCGATGATCTCATCCTCGCCGATGGGATTCTCCGGCCCGCCGCGGGCGTTGCGGGGACCCGAGTCCAGGCGCCGGCCGTCCTTCAGCACGACGGTGACCTCGCCCCAACGGTCGGCCGGGAAGCGCGCGTTGTACTCGGCCGATTCATGCAAGGTCGTCGCGGCCACGAGCCGGGCGGCTTCGGGATCGGCGAGGCCCGGCCCCTCGATCTCGGCGACGCCGACGCGGCCCCGTACCAAGGCCGCGGCCACGGGATAGCTGACGGAGTATTGCGCCACCGGGCTGGTGGTCGGCACCTCGCGATAGAGCCGGGTCGCCTCATGGAAGCTGGTCAGCTCGACGGCGGCGATATCGGCGCCGGTCAGGCCATGGTCGCGGCGCAGCTTGAGGGCTGAATCGATCAGGGCATGGGTCCAGCGGCAGACGGGATAGGGCTTGATGTAATGGCGATGGACGACCCATTGCTCGCCGAGATCGCGCCAGATGGCATCGACCTCCTCCGCCTCGACGGTCGCGGCGGGCGCGCCGGTGAAGCCCTGATCGGCGAGATAGACCGCGGTCACCCCTGCGAGCGCGCCCCAGGCCGAGCCGTCATGCAGCATGGTGGGGCTGTCGATGACCCGCATCATCTGGCTCCGCGGCCCGTGATATTCGGCGATGCCGAGCGCCTCGCGCAGCTTGTCGGGGCTGAGCTTCAGGAGGCGCGCGCCGATGGCGGCCACCGCGAGCGCGTTCCAGGCGCCGGAGGTGTGATAGTCGGTGACCGTGGCGTGGAGTGCGATGCCGGCCCTCGCGCCGATCTCATAGCCCAGCACCAGCGCCGTGATCGCCTCCGCCGCGTCGATCGCCGGCGCCACCTGGGCGAAGGTCAGCAAGGCGGGGATCGTCACCACGCCGATATGACCCTTGGTCGGGTTGTAGCCGTCATGGCCATCGAGATTGTCGATCTGGGCCGCGGCGGCGAAGACGGCCCCCGCCGGGCTCACGGACCGTCCGTCGAACATCATTCGGGCCGAAGGCGCCCCGGGCCCGGCCGAGAAGGAGGCCACGGCGAAATTCCGGCAGATGCGGGCGGCTTCCAGCTCGCGCGCCGCCGCCGCCACCCCGATTGTGTCGAGGAGGAGAAGCGAGGCGAAATGCCGGACCTCCGGCGGGATGCGTGACAGCTCCAGCTCGCCGGCGAAGCGGCGCACCCTTTCGAAGCCCGTCAGTCTGGCGGCGTCCATGGCGATCGTCTTCCCCTGGTCAGGGGCTCATCATAGGCGATGATGACCCGGTGATTGCTTTCCTTGTGGCTTCCCCTGTTGCGCCTGGGACATGCATCAATACCCCCGCGCGGGATCGACGATATTGGCCAGGGTCTCGCCCCGCTTCCAGCGGTCGAGATTGTCGCAGAACATCTCGATGGAGCGCTGCTCCCAGCCCTCATAGACGCTGGAGCAATGGGGCGTGATGATCACATTCGACATGCCCCAGAGAGGATTGTCGGTCGGCAGCGGCTCGGTCTCGAAGACATCGAGGGCGGCCCCCTTCAACCGGCCGCTCTCGAGCGCCTCGATCAAAGCGGCCTGCTGCACCACCCCGCCGCGGGAGACATCGACCAGCACCGCCCCGGGCTTGAGGCGGGCGAAGGCCGCCGCATCCATCAGGCCCCGGGTCTCGGCGGTCAGCGGCACGCAGACGACGAGGAAATCCGCCTCGGGCAGAAGCTCGCCCAGACGCGCCACCGGCTCGACGCGGTCGACGGAGGGTGTGGGTGCGGGGCGCGCACGCAGGCCGATGACCTGCATCCCGTGGGCCTTCGCCAGCCGGGCCACCGCCTGGCCCGTCTTTCCAAGCCCGAGGATCAGGATCGTGCGGCGTTCTAGGGAGGCGACGGGGGTGGGCGCCCAGCGCCGCTCCCGCTGTGCGGCGGCGAAACCGGGCAGCCCCAGGTTGAAATGCAGCGCGGCGGCAATGGTGAATTGCGCCATGGTCGGCGCGCCGACGCCGGCGGCGTTGGTCACGGTGAGACGCGCCGGGTCCCAAGGTGCCAGATGGTCGGTGCCCGATCCGCCGACGGAGACCCAGCGCAGCGAGGGTGCCGCCAGAATGGCAGGCCGGGGAAAGCCCGGCGTGCCGGCGAAGCGGACGGTATAGAGCGCTTCCGGACGATGCTCCTCCAGCAGGCCGGGAAGGCTCGGATAATCGGTGCAGACGAAGATTTCGGCATCGGGATGGCGCCGGCGCAGCGGCGCCAGAATCGCGTCGGCCTTGTCGCTATGAATCATCAATCGCATGAGGAACCCCGGCTAGGAAGGTGGTCAGACGTTCAGCCGGTCATGGCTGGGGGAGACGCCAAAGCGCTGGCGATAGCATTTGGTGAAGTGGGAATGGGTGCTGAACCCCGTCGCCACCGCCACCTCGACGATGGGGGCGGTGGTATTGAGCAGCATGAGCCGAGCGCGGCGCAGCCGCACGTCGCGGTAGTATTCCGTGGGGGACATGCGGGTGTGGTGGCGGAACAGGCGATGGAGCTGGCGCCGGGTCAAGCCCGCGCGGGTCGCCAGCCGGTCGACTCCCAGGGGTGTGTCCAGATTGCCCTCCATGGCCGCGATGGCCGCCGCCAGCTTCTCGGAGCGATGCAGCACCGCCATGCGATGGGCCCGGGTCTGCTCGTCCACGGTGGAGCGGATGCGGTCGACCTGCAGCTCCTCGGCGATCTCGATGGCGAGGCTCGAGCCATGGGCCTCCGAAACGATATGGAGGAAGAGATCGAGGGTGGCTGTGGCGCCGGAGCAGCTGTAGCGGTCGCGGTCGATGACATAGAGGTTGTTCTTCAGGTCGATATGGGGAAAATCGCCGGCGAAGGCATCGGCGTTCTCCCAATGGATCGTGCAGGCATAGCCGTCGAGCAGCCCAGCCCGGGCGAGCACATAGGCCCCGGTGGTCACGGCCCCCAGGCGGACCCGATGCCGGGCGAGATTGCGCAGCCATTTGAAGACCGCGGGATGCTTGAAGCGCTCCGGATTGAAGCCGCCGCAGACGAAGAGGAAATCCGGCACCAGCGCCATATCCGGGGCGCCGTCGACATTGAGCAGCAGGCCGTTGCTCGACTGCACGGCCCCGCCCTCGGTCGAATAGGTCTTCCATTGGTAGAGTTTCTTGCCCGACAGCCGGTTGGCGTGGCGCATGACGTCGATGGCGGCGATGACACCGAGCAAGGAGAAGCTCGGCAGCAGCAGCAGAGCGACCTCGGTGGTCCTGTCCCTGAGCTCGAAGGGTCTGTCCAGCATCGCCCCGAAACCTTCTTCGCCGAGACAGTTGATGTCCCAATTGAAACAATCGCTATCCCGGCAGGTCACTATAGTGCGGCTTCTGCGGCTTTGCGAGGGGCGGGGCCGAGGGCGGCAGCCAATGAGGTAACGAGGAAAATGCGGCCCTTCCCGATCGGCGATCCAGGCCTGTTGGGAGCTGTCCGATGCTGATAAGGAAGAGTTGAGATGGCGACCTCTTATGATGCGGTGGTGATCGGGGCCGGAATTATCGGCGCGGCGACGGCCTTGGCCCTGTCGCGCGGCGGCCGGCGCGTGCTGGTGGTCGACAAGCTGCCGGCCTCGGGCTACGGCTCGACCTCGGGCTCCTGCGCCATCGTGCGTCCCTTCTATTCCACAGTGGAGGGATCGGCGCTCGCCTATGAGAGCCACTTCTACTGGATGGAATGGGCCGATTTCGTCGGCAAGGGCGATGAGCGCGGCCTCGCCCGCTACGTCAATTGCGGCAATCTCGTCGTCAGATGTCCCCGCAACAAATATCTGAAGCCGATCCTCGAGGTGATGCGCGAGATCGGCTGCCCTTATCGCGAGCTGAATGCGGCCGAGGTGAAGCAGCGGCTGCCCATCGTGACGCTGGAATCCTTCGATCCGCCCCGCCGGCCCGAGGATGCCGCCTTCGGCATCTCCAATGGCGAGATCCTGCCGGGGGCGGTCTTCTTCCCGACCGGGGGCTATGTCACCGATCCCCAGCTTGCCGCCCATAATCTTCAGGTGGCGGCCGAGGCCGCGGGCGCCGTCTTTCGCTTCAACACCGCGGTGGTGGAAATTCCGCGCCGCGACGGCCGGGTGGATGGCGTGGTGCTCACGGGCGGCGAGCATGTGAAGGCGCCGGTGGTGGTCAATGTCGCCGGACCCCACTCCTTCAAGATCAACCAGATGGCCGACGTCGAGCGCGGCATGAAAATCAAGACCAAGGCGCTGCGCCATGAGGTAGCCCATGTGCCTTCGCCGCCGGGATTCGACTATGAGCATGACGGCATCCATTTTTCCGACCAGGACACGGCCACCTATTGCCGGCCCGAGGTAGGCAATCACATCCTCATCGGCAGCGAGGATCCGGAATGCGACAAGAAGGAATGGGTCGACCCCGATGATTTCAGCCGCGAGCTGACGGAGCAGGGGCGCATCCAGGCGATGCGGGTGGCCCAGCGCTTCACCGGCCTGCCGATCCCCAGCCGGGTCCGCGGGGTGGTGGAGCTCTACGACGTCTCCGACGATTGGATTCCCATCTACGACAAATCGGACCTGCCGGGCTTCTATATGGCGGTGGGCACCAGCGGCAATCAGTTCAAGAACGCGCCGGTGGTTGGCGAGATGATGGCGGCGCTGATCGATGCCTGCGAGGCCGGGCGCGACCATGATTCCGACCCGGTCGGCTTCCATCTCCGGCATATCGACCGGACGGTGAGCATGGGCTTCTATTCGCGGCGGCGGGAGATCGATACCCGCAGCAGCTTCTCGGTGCTGGGGTAACCGCTTATCCGTCATTCCCGCGAAAGCGGGAATCCAGGGCCAAGCGCGAGGTATCGAGTATGTGGCCCCTGGATCCCGGCTTTCGCCGGGATGACGAAAGAATGAACAGTCGGGAGAGACCATCATGGCAGTGACGACCGCGGAAGCCAGCCGGACGGCGGGCCGCCGGCAGTACAGCCCCTTCAGCGGCGTGCTCGTGCCGGCCCTCACCCCATTCACGGCGGATCTGGCGGTGGATCGTCCGGCGTTGCTGGACTTCTGCCGCTGGCAGCTGGCGGAGGGCGCCAATGGGCTTGCCATCTTCGGCACCACCAGCGAAGCCAACTCGCTCTCCTTGGCCGAGCGGCTGTCCCTGCTGGAGGAGCTGATCGACAGGGGGATCCCTGCGGAAAGGCTAATGCCGGGCACCGGCGCCTGCAGCCTGCCGGAGGCGGTGGAGCTGACCCGCCAGGCCGTGAAGGCCGGCGCGCCAGGCGTGCTGCTGCTGCCGCCCTTCTACTACAAGAACATGCCCCAGGAGGGCATCTACGCCTATTACGCCGAAGTGATCGAGCGGGTGGGCGAGAGCGGGCTCAAGGTCTTCCTCTATCACATCCCGCAGATGTCGGGCGTCGCCATCACCCCCGAGGTGATCGGCCGGCTCATTGCCGCCTATGGGCCGGTCATCGCCGGGCTCAAGGACAGCTCGGGAAGCTGGGAATCGACCGCCGGCTTCCTCAAGGAATTTCCGCAGCTCGCCATCTTCCCCGCCTCCGAGCGCTTTCTGCTCCAGGGGCTGGCAGCGGGTGCCGCGGGCTGCATCAGCGCCACGGCGAATTTCCAGGTCGGCAATATCCGCCGCCTGATCGATACGGCGGGAAGCGGCGACGAAGGCCCGCTCAACGAGCGCGTCTCGAAGATCCGCACGGTGTTCGAGTCGTTTCCGCTGATCCCCTCGCTGAAGGCCGCCATCGCCGAACGCCTCGGCAAGGAAGGCTGGCGCCGGACCCGACCGCCGATGGTGCCGCTCGCCGAGGCCCAGCGCCCCGCCCTCGCCCAAGCCCTCGCCGCGGCATCGCAACACTGAACCGCCAACACTGAACCGAGAGTCCGAAGAGCCTCACATGGAAAGCCACGCAAGGGTTGTCGTCATCGGCGGCGGGGTCACCGGCTGCGCCATCCTCTATCACCTCGCCAAGATGGGATGGCGCGACGTCGTCCTGCTGGAGCGGCAGGAGCTGACCTCCGGCTCCTCCTGGCATGCGGCAGGCAGCCTCTTCGCCCTCACCAGCCCGTCCAACGCCGCGATCCTGCAGAAATACACCATCGGCCTCTATCCCCAGCTCGAGGCCGAGAGCGGGCAATCCTGCGGCTATCACCCCGTTGGCGGCATGCACCTCGCCCGCACCCAGGACCAGCATATGGCCCTGAAGCTCCTGCACAGCCGGGGCAAGCGCAACGGCATCGAGTCCGAATTCATCTCGGTGGAGGAGGCGCGGCGCATCGCCCCGATCCTCGACACGACGGGGATCAAGGCCGTGCTGCATGAGCCGATCAAGGGCTACTGCGATCCGGCCAGCGTGACCCAGGCCTATGCCAAGGCGGCCCGCGATATGGGCGCCAAGATCCATCGCTTCACGCCCGTTACCGCCACGAAGCCCCTGCCGGGCGGCGGATGGGAGGTGGAGACGCCGGAGGGCAATATCCGCGCCGACTATCTCGTCAATGCGGCGGGGCTCTGGGCGCGGGAGGTGGCGGCGCTGGCGGGCATCGACCTGCCGCTGATGCCGGTCGAGCATCACTACATGGTCACGGAGACCATCCCCGAGATCGCCGCCTTCGATGGCGAGATCCCCAATATCTCCGAGCCCAGCGGCGGCTATTACTGCCGCCAGGAAGGCAAGGGGCTGCTGCTCGGCGCCTATGAATCGACCTGCGTCCATTGGTCGGAAGACGGCACGCCCAAGGATTTCGGCCATGAGCTCCTGCCCAACGATCTCTCCCGCATGGAGGAGAATCTGGGCCGCGCGGTCCAGTCCATGCCCTGCCTGGAAAGTGCCGGCATCAAGCGCATCATCAACGGGCCGATGATCTTCTCGCCGGATCTGGGGCCGCTGCTCGGGCCCTATCCCGGCCTGAAGAACTATTTCTGCGCCGTGGGCGTGATGAGCGGCTTCAACCAGGGCGGCGGCATCGGCCGGACCATCGCCGAATGGATCATCGAGGGCGAGCCCAGCCTCGACGTCTTCTTCTGGGATGTGGCGCGTTTCGGGGATTGGGCCGGCAAGCGCTACACCAAG
>DATHQQ010000026.1:0-12370 GCA_035482595.1 Verrucomicrobiia bacterium | reverse complement strand
ACGATTCCCCTCGGCCGCTTCTCCACCCCCGCGGATATGGGCAATGCCGCCGCCTTCCTCTGCTCCGACGAAGCCAGCATGATCACTGGGGTGACGATGGAGGTCGACGGCGGGCGCTGCATCTGAGCGCGCGCTCGGCGCCGACGCCCATTCCCATGCCGTCATCCCCGCGGAAGCGGGGATCCAGGGCCACCAGCAAGGTCGAGCTTGGGGCCCTGGATTCCCGCTTTCGCGGGAATGACGGCCGAGAAACCTCGCGATCGATTTAGCTCACCCCGGCCGTCCCGCCAAGATCGCGTCGAGTCCCAGCGTTCCCTCCTGATCGGCGGGCTCGCCCGCATCCGTGAAGCCGCCCGATTGACGCCGCCAGAGCCGCGCATAGGCACCGCCGGCGGCCAGGAGCTCCGCATGGGTCCCCTGCTCCACGATCCGGCCATGGTCGAGGACGATCAGCCGGTCCATGCGCGAGATGGTCGAGAGCCGATGGGCAATGGCGATCACCGTGCGCCCCTTCATGAGCTCGCCCAGCTGCTCCTGGATCGCGGCCTCGACCTCGGAATCCAGCGCCGAGGTCGCCTCGTCAAGCACCAGGATGGGCGCGTTCTTCAGGATCACCCGGGCGATGGCAATGCGCTGGCGCTGTCCGCCGGAGAGCTTGACGCCGCGCTCGCCCACATGGGCGTCGAAGCCGCGCCGGCCCTGCCAATCCTCCAGAGTCTCGATGAACTCCAGCGCATGGGCCTGGGCGGCGGCGGCCCGCACTTCCTCATCCGTGGCGGCCGGCCGGCCGTAGCGGATGTTGTCGGTGATGGAGCGATGCAGCAGCGAGGTATCCTGGGTCACCATGGCGATATGGGAGCGCAGGCTCTCCTGCGTCACCTGGGCGATGTCCTGGCCGTCGATCAGGATCCGCCCCGCCTCTACCTCGTAGAAGCGCAGCAGGATGTTGACGAGGGTCGACTTGCCGGCGCCGGAGGTGCCGATGAGGCCGAGGCGCTCGCCCGGGGCGATGTCGAGATTGATGCCATGCAGCACGCCACGCGAGGTGCCGTAGCCGAAGCGCACATCCTCGAAGCGCACGGCGCCCTTCTCGACCTTGAGGGTCGCGGCCCCCGGCCGGTCGGGCATGAGGCGCGGCACCGAGATCGAGCGCATGCCGTCCTGCACCACGCCGACATTCTCGAAGATCGCCGTCACGTTCTGGGCCACCCAGCCCGCGATATTGGCGATCTGCCAGGTGAGCGGAAGCGCCATGGCGACGACGCCTACGGGAATCTTGCCGCTGGTCCAGAGCCAGACCGCCGCAACGCCGGTCCCCACCACCATGGAGGCGTTCAGCAGGGTCAGGGTCAGGCTGAACATCGTGATCAGCCGGAGCTGGCGCCGGAAGGTCACGGTGTGCTCGTCCACCGCCGCGCGCACGAACTCGTCCTCGTCCAACGGCCGGGCGAAGAGCTTCACCGTCAAGATGTTGGTGTAGCTGTCGACGATGCGCCCGGTCAGCGCCGAGCGCACCTCGGACATCTCGCGCGAGCGGTCGCGCAGCCGCGGCACGAAATAGCTGAGGAAGACGGCATAGCCCAGGAACCAGAGCATGACCGGGATCGCCAGCCGGACGTCGCTGGAGGACATCAGGAAGATGGCGCTGCCGCCGTAGACAAAGATGTACCAGACCGCATTGGTGCCGGCGACGACGCTCTCGCGCAGCGCCGGACCGGTCTGCATGATCCGGTTGGCGATGCGCCCGGCGAAATCGTTCTGGAAGAAGGTCCAGCTCTGGCGCACCACATACCAATGGCTCTGCCAGCGGATCAGATTGGTCAGGCTGGCGGCGATGGCCTGGTTGGTGATCAGCGCCTGAAGCAGCAGCGCCATGGGACGCAGGATCAGCAGCACGGCGACCATGCCGAGCAGCTGCGGTCCGGCTTCGCGCAGGAGCGTTCCCGGCGCATGGCTGGAGATCAAGGTGACGACGCGGCCGATGAAGACCGGAATGGTCGTGTCCAGGATCGCGACCAGGAACCCCGCCACGAACAGCGCGCCCACGAGCCAGCGCGCCTGCCGCGCGTAATACCAATAGAAGGCGACGAGGCCCGAGGGCGGCACCGTATCCTCCGGCGGCGCCGTCGGCTCGAGCAGGCGCTCGAAGAGGCGAAATAGGAACATGGAGCGTTACCTTCCCGGTCTTGACCGAGCTTCGGGGCACCGGCAGGCGGAACCACCGGGAGGCGCAAACGCTCCCGCAACCCCTGGGGTTACAGCCAAAAGGCCGATGATCGTCCGTATGCGAGGACCGAGCGTTCCGGTACGCCATCGAAGCGCCGGCCGCCGAGTCGGGTCAAGCACCCCTCACAAAGGGTGCCGACAAGTCCCTAGCTTTCCGGCGGCAATCTAGGAGTCGTTGGCCGAGGGTGCAAGGTGGATCACGCCCCCTCCCACCAGCCGTGGAAGCTCATGGGCAGATGGGTCCGGAGCTTCAGCTTCGCGACGGGTCCATCCTCGAGATGGGCGGCATCGAAGACCGCCAGGAAACTCTTGCCCCGCTTTCCGTCCAGCACCTCGGCGAGGATCCAGCCGCGATCCTCCGTCGTGGCGGGGTCGGCCGCCGCGGCCGGATCGGGCGCGAAGATCGGCTCGCCGACATAGAAATCGGTGCCGAAGGAGAATTCGCTTCGCGCGCCGCTCTCCACATCGATCCGCGCCAGGCCGGTCTGGTACCAGTCATGGGCGATGTCGCCCATGGCGACATAGCCATAGCGGTGCTTTCGCCCGACCCGGCCGGGATGGGGCATGGGAAACTCGAAATGGCCGTCGGCGATGGTTTCCATCCCGGCCCTTCTGGCGCCGAGATCGATGGTGAAGCGCCGCAGCATTCCCGGCGCCTTGGCGAGGCCCCGGCGTCCCTGCATGATCATGCGAAAGGCCGCGTTGGGCCCGAGGAAATGATCCGGGGCGTCATAGCCGATGAAATCCGCCAGGATCCGGTCCCCCGCCACAAAAGCGTTGAGGGTGTGCCACATCCAGACGGCCGGCACCTCCAGAGTCAGGGGCGTGCGCTTGCCCGAGGTATCGACGACGACCAGCAGACCTCCCGCCGAGGGTGTCCAGCGCAGGCTGTCGGTGTAGCTGCGAAAGCCCAGGACCATCGGCAAGGGCGAGAGCAAGGCAGGCTGCAGCAGGAAGATCGCATAGGGGCCCGCCCAGAAGAAGTCGTGGAAATAGGCTTCGCCCCGCGGGCTCGGCAGCACGACCTGCGCCTTGTGCCGCCCTGCGCGATCCTTCACCAGGACATGGAGATCCTGCTTCACCCGACCTCTCGTGCCGATCAGGACCCAATCGCCGCTCTCGCCATCCGTCTTGGTATGCGCCTTGTAATCCGAGGGGCCCCTGGCCGGGGCGTCGGAATCGGGATTGAGGATGCCGGTGGTCTCGAGGCTTGCCGGGTCGAGGCCATAAGGCGGGCCGACCTCGTCGAAGGCATAGAGGCGGCCGCCCTTCGCCAGCGTCGTCACCCCCGCCTGGCCGAGGCGCGGATAGCCTGGGATATTCTCCCGACGGCGCGGCGCCGGCGTGGTCCAGGTCGGATAGAGGAATCGCCCCGCCTTGTCCTCCGCCTCGAATTTCTTCGTGCGGACGAAGCGGGTGCGGAAGCGCACCGATCCGCCGGCGAAGCTGGTGGCGCGGATCATCCCATCGCCGTCCAGCAGATTCCATTTCTTGAAGCCGGCGCGCTCATAGAGGCCCGGGCCGTTGCGATAGAGCGTGCCGCTGAGCCCCGCAGGCAGCCGGCCCTCGATCTCGGGCACGTCGTCGAATTCCTCGCGCGTTCCCTCGCCGAGCTTCGCCAGCCACCAATCGCCGCGAGAGGTCTCAGCCATGGCGGTCGTATTCGAGGGACACGTCCTTGTTGGCGTGGTCCTTCATCCCCGCGAGCGCTAGCAGGCTCACCACGGCGCAGGCCAGGATGAAGACCGCAATGGCATAGCCCGATTTGAAGTGGGCGAAGAGGGCCGTGGCGATCAGGGGCGCCGGCCCGCCGGCGATGATCGAGGCGAGCTGATAGCCGAGCGAGGCGCCGCTGTAGCGCAGCCGCGGCGTGAAGGATTCGGCGATCAGCGCCGCCTGGGGGCCGTAGAGCATGTCATGGGGAATGAGCGACAGCACGATGGCGAGGAAAATCAGGCTGGGAACGGCGGTATTGAGCAGGCCGAAATAGACGAAGCCGTAGACCGCCGTCACCACGGCCCCGATGGCATACATCTTGCGCCGGCCGATGCGATCCGACAGATGCCCGAACAGCGGCACGGAGAAGAAGGACACCACCGCCGCCGTGAGCACCGCGGTCAGCAGCAGGTCGCGCGGGACCTTCAGAACGCCGGCCCCATAGGCGAAGACGAAGGCGGTGAAGATATAGAAGGGCGCCTGCTCCACCAGCCGCGCCAGGGCCGAGAGCAGGATCTCCTTGGGCTGACGGGCGATCACCTCGAGCACGGGTGCCTTCTCGATCTTGTTCTCCGCTATCAGCTTGCGGAATACGGGAGTCTCCAGCACCGAGAGGCGGACCCAGAGACCCAGCACCACCAGCAGCGCGCTCATCGCGAAGGGAATCCGCCAGCCCCAAGCGAGAAATTCCGAACCCGACATCTGGCTGAAGGCCAGGACGGCGAGATTGGCAAGGAACAGCCCCGCCGGTACGCCGAATTGCGGCCAGGCCGCGAGGAAGCCCCGGTTCTTGTTGGTCCTTGCCCATTCCATCGACATGAGCACCGATCCGCCCCACTCCCCGCCCACGCCGATGCCCTGGATGAAGCGCAGCAAGGTGAGCAGGACGGCACCCCAGATTCCGATGCGGTCATAGGTCGGCACGAGGGCCACCAGGAAGGTGGCAACCCCCATCAGGATCAAGGTGATGATCAGCGTCGATTTGCGCCCGATCCGGTCGCCATAATGGCCGAAGATCGCGGCGCCGACCGGCCGGGCGACGAAGCCGACGGCATAGATGGCAAAGGCGTTGAGCGTGCCCGTGAGCGGATCGTCACCGGGAAAATAGAGCTTGGCGAAGACCAGGCCGCTGGCCAGGCTGTAGAGAAAGAAATCGTACCACTCGATAGTGGTGCCGATGGTGCTGGCGAGAAGGGCGCGCAACAGATGGCCACGATGCTCGCCTTCGTCGAGAGCATCCGCAACCGGCGTTACCATGGTCATGCTTGTGCTCCTCTCTGCTGCCCGGTGCTCCTCCTAGAACGCCGAAAACCTAGCACGAAGCGAAGCTCATCGGAAAAGCCGATCACGGTGGTTGGCCGCCCACCTTGTCCGTTACGGTGTTGCCGATGCCACTGCCGCGCGAAGCGCTGTGGCATCGATGTCCCCACGGGAGAATCGTGCTTCGGAAAGACCGATCAGCACCACCGTCGCAGCGAAAGCGCTCGTGAACACGAACAGCGCCAGCGCCTGCGGTCGCAGCCGGTCGAGTTGAACGACCGCGACGGCGACCTGGGTCAGTATGCCCAGTACGAGCATGGCGAGCCAGCTCATGGAGTCGCTCTCGCCGGCGAGTAGGGATAGGCGATCCCGCCGTGCCTGGCGAATCTCGACCATGCTGTCGAGAATCGTCTGATGGACCGCGGTCGGCACGGCAGCGATCAGATTTGGCGCCAATACGGCGAGGGCCAGGTTGCGCGATGCTCCGAGGAATTCCACGGCGCTGCCGGGCTGCTGCATCGCCGGCCACTCATTGTTAAGCACGGCTTGCGCGTAGCCGAGGGTCGCTGCCTTCAGGGGACGGCCTGCGTCGCCCAGCGCCTCGGCCAGCCGCAGAACAGTCCTGACCCCATCGGCCTCACGGAAAACCGCCGCCTTTGCCGCGGCATTCTGATGCTGCACGTCGTTGGCAAGGAAGGCGGCGAATAGGCCGAAGAGAACGGCGACCGATGCGAAGAATGGGCCGACGATGCCGATGCAGCTGGCGAAAAAAGGCCGCGCCGGCGAAAGATGCGTCAGCCATACAATTGCCGCCGCGATGAAAAAAAGCAGGAGTACAGGGATCAGGACAATCCCGACCGCACTGCCGCTGAGCCACCAATCGACCACGATGATCAAATCCCCCCGTCGCTGGCCTCAGTAAGTTATCGACACCGATTTGCGGATGGCGGCCTTCAGTTTCTCGAGGGTGAAGTCCGGATTCCTGGCCGCTTCGATGATAACCGCCTCCTGACGCGTCAGAATGTCGAGGGCGCCGGCCAGCTTGTCGGCCGCCTCCTCGGGAATGACAACCGCGCCATGGCGGTCGGCATGGACGAGATCGCCGGAACGCACGGCCATGCCATGGACAGTCACCTCGCAGTCGAAGCTCACCAGATGTACATAGGCATGCGAGGGCCCGACGGAGCCCGCCAGGAGCTGAAAGCCCTCGGCGAGCATGGGCAGGTCGCGGATGCTGCCGTTGGTGATGCCGCCGGCGCAGCCCAGCGCTTTGTGGACATTGGAATTGACCTCGCCCCAGAAGGAGCCGTAGCCCGGCTGGTGATCGTCCAGATCCTGGATGACGCTGATCCGGGGTGCAGGCCCGTCGACGACGTAATCGTAATAGCCAAAGCGCATGACCAGATTGTCGTCGCCGGAGAGCGGTCCCGGCTCTCTGGCCCTTATCGTCGCTGTCTTGGCATAGCCGACGATGGGCGGCAGGTCGGGAAATGCGCAGTGCAGATGACGAGTTGTGTAGCCATGTCCGCGGCGGTGAGGCGCCGCGATCTCGAGCAGATTGCAGACCGTCGGCGTGTCGATCCGTTGGAGCTCCGCAATCTGCGAAAGCGTCAAGGGCTTGGGCATTGGCTGCGTCTCCCGCCTCGGAACGACGCAGCATAGCCGGAATTTGGGGAATGCAAGGACCGGATCTTCGAGCGGGGCTTAAGAAGCCGCCAGCGAAAGCGGGACTTCCGGAGAGGCTCCGGCTCCGCTTTCGCTGAACGGTGTGTCGAGTGTCACTGGAGCGCTAGTGGTGCGTGATCGAGCGCTCACTTAGTTGCGTGGCGCACTCTGGCCGCCATTGCCGGCAGCACCCTGCGCGTCACGGGCCCGCTGCTGGGCCTCCTGAGCCGACTGCACCTCGTTCTGGGTCGCCTGCGCGAGGCCGGCTGCTTTCAGCGCATCGACCGTGGACCCGAGGTTACCGGTGGCCACACCTTGGCCCAGAGAGGCCCCAGGGGCCTGAGGATCCTGAGCCTGGGCCTCTGCCTGAGCCTCTGCCTGAGCCTCTGCCTGAGCCATAAGGGCCCGCTGCTGGGCCTCCTGAGCCGCCTGCACCTCTTGCTGGGTCGCCTGGGCGAGGCCGGCCGCCTTCAGCGCATCGACCGTGGACCGCAGGTTACCGGTGGCCACATTTTCGCTCTGAGGGGCCCCAGGAGCCTGAGGTGCCTGAGGATCCTGAGCCTGAGCCAGGGCCTGCCCGGTGGCGATCGCCGCCCGCTGCTGGGCCTGCCCCATGGCGATCTCATTGTTGAAATTCGCCTGCTGGAGTCCGGCCGCCTTCAGCGATGTCGTAACGGCTGCGTTCTGCTCGGCGACGGGTGCGGCAACCGAACCGTCCGCCCCGATCGACGGGGTATTGGCCGGCATATTGGTTGAGGTGTTCGCGGCCGCTGCTGCGGCAAGGGCCTGCCCGGTGGCGATCGCCGCCCGCTGCTGCGCCTGGCCGACCGAGATTTCATTGTCGAAGGTCGCCTGCTTCACGCCGGCTGTCTTCAGCGAGTCGAGGACCGCGGCCATCTTCGCATCCTGGGTAGTCGCGGATGTGCTCGCGCTGCTGTCAGCCGATTGGGCAAAGCCAGCGGTGCTCGTCCCGAGAATCAGGGCGCCTACGGCAGCGGCGGCCAACCAACTTCGCTTGCTATGACGAACGTTCATGACTGGTCTCCTCATCTCTATTCGCGTCACGCCTATCAATCCGAAAGCACTCAGCGGGTCCCGGGAAAGTCTTGGCCAAGACACCCTTTCTCGGCGTCTCGATCCACCCGTATGTCTGGGACCCCTTCTTCATCGGGGCGCTGCGGATGCACTTGGCTGTTCCGCATTCCTCGCCGTCGATGCTTGTGCCGATAAAACGAGGCGTGTGGGCGAGTAGTTCCTGTCCCGTCGCGCGCCCCCGCCTTTGTGGCGCAAATGCCGCGTTTCTGAAATTTTCCGACCCAATCTCCTGAGGTCGGGACAGAATTATTCAGCGTCAATTCTCGTGTCGGCGCGGTGTGCCGCAATAGCGGCGGAATTGGGGCACGCGGTTGTGCACCACGAACGAAAAGAGCGGGTTCCGGACCGGCGGTTCCCGCTCTCTATGAGGTGGAATTGTTGGGTTACTGGCAGCCGTCGATCGGGCCGAACCCCATCATGAAAGTGTTGACGTCGTCGCGGCCCGCCATCTGCACTCTGTCGATGGCGTTCTGGTCATTGGCCGCCTTCTCGCAAGCGAGGACCGAATCGAACTGATCATGATCCTTGCAGGTCGCGCGATAGGCCTGGCCCGGCGCCTGGGTGTCGCCGAAGCAGTATTTCGCATCGACCTGCCACTGCTGCGCAGAGGCCGGCGCGATCCCGGCAAGACAGAGAAGGGCGGCGAGTCCGGCAATCGATCCTAGGCGAGGCATGCTCCTGCTCCCTCGTGTTTCGGTTGCAGAGAGCCTAGCACTTTTCAACCACCGAAACGAGCGCGGTACTCCGCCATCCGCCGCTTCCAGCCCTCCGTCGCCAGCACCGCGCGGTTGACCACCACCCGCGGCTCACGGCCGTGCTGCACCTCCAGCACCGCCTTCGCATCCGCTGCCCCATTGCCGGCGAAGCATTGATCCGTCCAGCACAGCGCATGGGGCGCCAGGATCACATTGTCCAGGCTCAGGATCGGGTCGGCGGGATCGGGTGGCTCCTGCTCCAGCACGTCGAGCCCGGCCCCGGCGATGCGGCGCTCCTGCAGCACCCGGGTCAGCGCCTTCTGGTCGACCACCGGCCCGCGGGAGGTGTTAATCAGATAGGCCGTCGGCTTCATCAGGGCCAATCGCTCGGCATTAACCAGATAATGGGTCTCGGGCGTCAACGGGCAGCTGATGCTGACGATATCGGCGCGACGGAAGACATCCTCGAGTCCCACCAGCTCGATCCCCAACTCGGCGGCGAGCTTGGGATCGGCAAAGGGATCATGGGCGATGAGGCGCATGTCGAAAGGCTTGACGAGGCGGAAGAGCTCCGCGCCGATATTGCCGATCCCCACCGACCCCAGGGTCCGCCCCACCAGCCCGACGCCCATATGCTCGCCGCGCTGGGCGAAGCCCGGCGGGCCCTGCCGGGTCAGCTTGTCCTTGATCATGAGCTTGCCGGTGAGCGCCAGCATGAAGGTGATGATGGAGACCGCCACGGGCCGGCGCACCCCATCGGGAGTGATGACCAGCGCGATCCCGGCCTCGGTGCAGGCCGCCACATCCACCGTGTCATAGCCGACGCCGAAGCGGGCGACCACCGCGAGCCGACCATTGGGGTGGATGCTCTCGCGCCCGAAGCGTGCGCCCAGCAGGATGAGGGCGTCGAAATCCGCCAGCTGTTCAGCCTGCACGGGATTGGAGCGCTCGAGGAACTCCACCTCCACGCCGCGGGCCTGGCGCAGCGGTGCCAGATCGAAATCGGGATAGACCGGGGTGCCGTCGGGTTTGCGGAAATCGCCGGAAAGGGCGATGCGGAAGGGCCCGCTCATTTCCGCGCCGCTTTCTTGGCCGCGGCTGGCCTTCCGCGCGAGCGGCTGCCCTTGCGCAGCGCGGTGATCGCCTCGGCCAGCGCATTGTGCAGGACCCAGACATCGCCGGAATAGCAGATGAAGTCGAAGCCGAGGCGGTTCAGCGCAATCCCCGTCGCCACGTCGGGCACCAGCCGGCCGAGGGCTTTCTTGTGCTTGCGCGCGGCCGCGACGACGCGGTCGATGGCGTCTGTGAAGGTCTTGGAGCCGAAGTTCCCGGGCACGCCGAGGGAGACCGACAGGTCGAAATGGCCGACCCAGAGGCAGTCCACGCCAGGTGTGGCGGCGATCGCCTCGGCATTCTTCACCCCATCGGCCGTCTCGATCTGGCAGAAGAGCGTCGTGCGCTTGTTGGCGGCGGCGAACTTCTCGGTGACCGGGCCCGGCCGATAGCGGTCGTGAGCGACCTGAAGCGCCACACCGCGTCCGCCGTCGGGCGTGTATTTCAGGCAATTGACGATATGGCGCGCCTCCTCGGCGCTGCTCACCATGGGCAGCATGACGCCCTCGGCGCCCATATCCGCCGCCCGCGCGATGTGATGGTATTCCTTCGAAGGCACCCGCACGATCGCGGGCAGATCCGCCGCCTCGAAATAGCGCAGCGCGCTCTTCACGGTCTCGAAGCCGAAGCCGGAATGCTCCAGATCGAAGAGCACGAAATCGCAGCCGGCGGATTTCAGGATATGCCCGATGCCGGGCGTGGCGAACTCGACGATGAAATGGCCGAATTTCGGGTTCCTGCTGCCGGCCAATTCCTTGAGACCTTGCGTCATGATGCTACCTGTTGCTGGGTGATCGAAATGCCCTGCAGGCTCAGGCAGGGCCGTGGTTTTCTCGTATCCTCATACCCGCCTTCGCGGGAATGAAGGAGGGGTGAGGCGGCGCAATCGACCTGCCGGCTCACAGGGCGCGGCCCGTCTCGGGATCGAAGATGGTGGCGCGGGGAAGATTGAGGTCGACGGTGATCCGCTCGCCGGGCCCGCCCACATCATGAGCCTGGAACTCCGACAGCACGGGCTGGCCGCCCAGGCGAAAGCTCGCATAGCTGCGCGAGCCCGTCGGCTGGACCAGCTCGATGATGGTCTCCAGTCGCGCGCTGCCGGCCGCCGGCGCCGCACCCGCGGCGCGCCCGACATGCTCGGGCCTGAGGCCCAGGATGACAGCGGCCCCATCGGCCGCACCGTTGAGTGAACGGCCCGGTGGGAGCGCCAGCAACGGCACGCCGTCACCCAGGTCGATGGCAATGCCGCCGCCGGCACGCGCCAGGCGGCCTTGCAGGAAATTCATCTTGGGGGAGCCCAGGAAGCCCGCTACGAAGAGGCTCGCCGGGCGCTCGAACAGATCGAGCGGTGCCCCCTGCTGCTCGATCAGCCCGTCGCGCATGAGCACGATCCGGTCGGCCAGCGTCATCGCCTCGATCTGATCATGAGTCACATAGATCATCGTCGTGGCGATCTCCTGATGCAGCCGCTTGATTTCGCTGCGCATCTCATCGCGAAGCTGGGCGTCAAGATTGGACAGGGGCTCGTCAAAGAGAAAGACGCGCGGGTTGCGCACGATCGCCCGGCCGATGGCGACCCGCTGGCGCTGACCGCCGGAAAGCTGGCGCGGATAGCGTCCGAGCAGCGGGGTGATCCCCAGCATCTCGGCGGCCCGATTGACCCGGGCATCGATCTCCGGCTTGGCCGTGCCGCGGGCGCGCAAGGACAGGCTGATATTGCCGAAGACCGTCATATGGGGATAGAGCGCGTAATCCTGGAACACCATGGCCACATCGCGGTCGCGCGGGCGCATGTCGTTCACGACCTCGCCGCCGATCTCGATGGTCCCCTGCTCCACCTCCTCCAGCCCGGCGATGCTGCGCAGCAGCGTGCTCTTGCCGCAGCCCGAGGGCCCGACCAGCACCGTGAACTCGCCGTCGGGAATATCGAGATCGATGCCGCGCACCGCCTGCACGCCGGAATAGCTCTTGTGCAGCGCGCTGATCTTCACATTGGCCATGTCGATATCCCCGAAATCCTTCGCAACTTGTCGAGCTCTCTCATCCGCGCAGCGCCCCCAGTGTCAGGCCGCGCACGAGATGGCGCTGGACCAGCATGCCCAGGATGATGGAGGGAACCAGCGAGGTCGTCGCCAGCGCACAGGCCTCGCCATATTGAGCGCCCTGGAAGCCGAGGAAGGCCCGGAACACCGTCGGCAAAGTGAAGGCATGCCGGCTGGTCAGGATCAGGGCGAAGAAGAACTCGGTCCAGACGGCGATGAAGGCAAAGACGGCCGCGGCAGCGATGCCCGGGGCCGCCAGGGGTACGGCGATCATCCACATCGCCTGCCAGCGGCTGAGGCCATCGACGAGCGCTGCTTCCTCCAGCGACCGCGGCAGCTGGCGGAAATAGGCGTACATCATCCAGACCGTGAGCGGCAATGTCATGAAGGTATAGATGAGGATCAGTCCGATATGGGTGTCGTAGAGATGCCAGCTCCGGAACAGCAGGAAGATCGGCAGGATGACCGCGACCGGCGGCAGGAAGCGCTGGGACAGAACCCAGAAGGCGAGATGCTTGCCGCCCAGATTGAAGCGCGCCAGGCTGTACGCCATCATCG